>CANSQX010000033.1 GCA_947649225.1 uncultured Flavonifractor sp. | reverse complement strand
GCGCGGCGCTCATCATACCGACGCCGTCCCTGAACAACAGCGTCCATGTAGATATGAGAGCAAAGGTCATACAAGGTGTTCAGGTGTTGCAGGTTGTAGGGTTTCCGTCCGCCAGACCCAGAGATAAATGATGTGGTATCGTCAGGATTTGTGGGGGTGTGCAGGTCGGAGTCATCAACAGCAAGGAGTTGGAAGCCCTTATAACGGTTTGAGGGGCGAGTGTTTTTAACAAACAGACGAAAGATAGTTTCCAGTGCCTCCAGTAAAAGACGGCCGCGGCGTTTTACAAAACCGTTCAATTACAAAGGTGCTTTTTCACCGAAGCGAAAAAGCACCCACAGTTTTTCCCGTTTGTCAAGTGTTTTTGAACCATTCCTATCATATTTTTGTTCAGATATCCCTCCATGGGCTTAGGTTATTGGAATTGGCCTCGAAGGGGCAACATCTTTTTTTGTAGAAAAATATTGACATTTAACATCCGGTATTTTAACTATGAATACTTTTTGCCCTATGGTCCGCTCTTCGTAGCACCTGAGCGATTGCCGCATCGTCCGCTGGAGCGCTTCGGCTCCAGCGGACATCATTTGATAACGTCCCCTTGCGCTGCTCACTGTCTACTCGGGTATGCGGCACAGTCAGCGGAGGGAAGAGAGGCGCTGTGCGCCGGCGCCTCTACAGCCCGTCCTCCTCATCCTCACTGTCCGGCCAATCTGTCCGGCTCTGCTCCAGTAAACGCTTTTGAAAGACGAAGATCGCCAGCCCCAGCCCGGCCATACTCCCTGCGCAGAGCATACGGACGGTGAACGCGTCCAGCCACCGGAAAATCAGCAGAAGCAGCAGGCTCAGTCCGAGCCAAAGCCCTGTGAGCCCAACCGCCGCGCCAAGACCTACGCCGATACGCTGCCGCCGCCGGCTGCGCCGCTCCAGCAGGCGGACAATCCGCTGCAGCTCGCTGCGACTGGCCTCATGCTCCAGACGCAGCAGCGAGAGCTGGCGGAACGCGTCCAGCAGCGCGCCGCCGGATTGGCTGTCCGGCTCCGGCGGGCCCAGGGCGTTCAGCGCCGCTACAAGGTGGTCCAGGCGCTCCCTCTCCCCGGATGAGAGCGGCCCGCCGGTGAGCTGCTTGGCCATCAGCGGCTGGATTTCGCCCCAGATCGCCTCCTTTGCCGTCTTATTTTCGTCCATTTGGCTCCCTCCTCACACAGACAAACGCTCAAGGACCTGCGTGGCCGCCGCGTCAGCGGAGATCCACGCCGGACTGCCAGCCCCAGCCCAGATAGTTGTAGCTGGACAGCATGCTGCCAAGGCTCTGCTTCTTCACCGTGGACTGAGCGTGGACCACATAACCGTCCCCCACATAAATTCCCACATGGCCATAGGTATAGCCGGCGCTGGCGGTATTCTTGCTCCGCAGGTAGACCGCCGCGCCTACGGGAATGTTGTCCATGGAGGTGGACACCCGCCACATATTGCAGGCAGCCAGGGCGCTGGGGGCGTTGCCGCCGGGCAGGCCGATCTTCTGCCCCGCTACCCGGACGAACTTCTGGCAGTAGCCGTTGTAGCCGGTGCTGCCCAGATAGCTGAGCGAGGCGTTCGCCATGGCCTGCTGCCGTGCGGAGACGCGGGGACCGCCGCCAGAGCCGGTATCCCCGGCGGACTGGAGGTAGAACTGCTGAGCCGTGTCGCCGTTGTAGGACCAGGCGATGAGCTTATTTCCGTCCTGGGTGCCGTTGCAGTAGTCGTCCAGCATCAGCTTGGTCTTATAGTTGCGGAAGGAGTAGGCGCTGCCCACCTGATAGATCTCCCACAGAGAGGCCTCGTCCCCGGCCTCGTAGTTGTGGAGCGTCATCTGGTAGCCCGGAACCGGGTTGGCCAGCAGCGCGTTGAGGCACAGCTGCTCCGCGTGCTTGGGGTGGAGGGTGTACAGGTTGTTGCCCCGGGGGACAATGTGAAACAGCTCGTTGGCCTCTCCATTGTAGGTATCCACTACGCAGGATGCCTGATCCACCACAGTGGAGGCGTACTGGACATTGACGCACTTGTTCCGGTCGGCGGTGAGCAGAAGCGCATAATAGCCGTCGGCCACCGACGCCCGGGTGCTGGGTGCGCCCCCACCGCCGGAGACGCAGCTCACATGGTAGCTCTGGGCGGCGGCGTAGCCGTTCCGGGTGTAGGAGAGAACCCGGTTCCCCACCTCGGTGGAGCCGTGCGCCACGTCCATGACCCGGCCGTCCGCCTTGTTCTGGAAGGTATAGGTGCCGTCGGCGTTGGCAATGACCTGCCACAGCACCCGGCTGCTGCCGGCATCGGCGCTCTGGATGGTCAGCTGTTCGTCCAGATTGCCAGTAGCCACAAAGCAGTGCGGCGCATGAACGGGCGACAGCGTCACATAACCGCCGCCCCGGTTGGTCAGAACGAACAGCTCGTTGCGCTCCCCGTTGTAGCCGTCAATCACCAGCCGGCCGCCGGAGCCGGCCGCGTACTGCACGTTGACGGCCCTGGCTTGATCGTTGTAGGTCAGGATCGCATAGGTGCCGTCCTCCAGCACAGCCCCGGCGGCAGAGGCCCGGGTCTGGAGCCCCCCAACAGCGGGAGCGCCAGCAGCAGGGCAAACAGCGCAGCCAGAGCGCGCCGGGACATCAGATTGATGGTTTTCCTCATATCGAACTCCTCCCTTTCCTTATGGTGGTGTATGTGCGCTGTCCACAGCGCTTGTTGATGCGCAGGATTTTACACGCCTTCATGCAGGGCTCCTCCCCTTCTCCACCGGCAGCGGTTCCCGCCCTCCGATTCCGCTGTCAAGGCGTATCCGCTTGGTCCGCTGTAGGAACAGCACACGAAAGAGCCGGCCCCGCAGGGGGGCGAAATTCCTCCCTTCTACGCTGCCTCCGCATAGCGGCAGATGTGGCTCACCGTCACCAGCATCCGGAGCCCCTCCCGGGGCGGACGCTGGACGGCGCAGATCACCTCGCTCCCCGGCCGCAGGTTCGCGTACCGGTAGGCAAAGGCCTCCTGCCCGTTCTCCAGCTGAATAAACGCCCCCTTCCGGCAGCGCCCGGTAATGACCCCATAGCACTCGTCAAACACCTCGTACGCTCCGCACCCATCCGTATTCCTGATCTCCATGGCCTGCGCCTCCTTTCTGTTTCTTGAGTCCCGGCCCGCCGCTCCGCCGGGCGGACCGCTGTGTGCGTGGTATTCGGTTTTCAAGGTGCAGGGGCTCGCGTTTGCTGATATAGTTATACCAGATCGGGATCTGCCCGCCCCAGGGGGGGATAGAAAATCCTCACCGCTCCCGCTTCTCATACCGGGCGGTCACCTGCTGGTAGCGCTTGTCCTGTAGGATATCATACCGCCGGGTGATCACAGGCCGCTGCCCCCGGCGGAAGACCACCACGCGGCCCAGAGGCATATAGAGCACCTCGTCCAGCGGCACGTTCAGCCGTTCGCTGACCGACCGGCAGGTCTTCAAGTCCATACCCCCCAGGTAGAGGTAGGTGTCGCAGTTGTTGAGGATGGTGGTGGCGTTGTCCGTGCCGTACATGGACTCCAGCTGGGACTCCGACTGGAGCAGCAGGGTGACGGAGATCCCCTTCTCCCGGAAGATGGAGATGTACTCGTGGAAGTTGTGGATGGTGCCACCCACGGCGAAGTCGTCGCACAGCACATGGACCGGCACCGGAAGGCCCCCGCCCTCGCTGTGCTCTGCGGCCTCGAAGAGCTGCTTGAAGGTCTGGGCGTAGAACACCTGGACCAGCCGGTTCAGGACCGGGTTCACCGCCGAGGTAATCACAAACAGCACCGTCCGCTCGCGGGTCAGCCGGGCGAAGTCGATGCTCTCCCGCTCCCGCATCATGTACTGGAGCTCCGGCGTAAAGACGGTATCCAGGGTGGTGTTCAGGGTGCCGTACACACATCCGGCGGTCCGGATGGGGAGCTGGCGGAAGGACTTCCAGCAGGTTGCGGCGAAGCACTTGGGCTGGGCCTGGCCCAGGGCCGCAAACCGGCTGTCCAGGGTGGTCGAGATCCCCCCGCCGTTTTCCTCGATCTCCAGGCTGTTGTGCAGGTCGAGGACATCCGTAAAGGTGGGCTTCCGGTGCTTCATCAGCGTATAGGCGATCTCGGCGGACAGCAGGGAGACGGAGGCCTCGTCCCAGAAGGGGTCTGCGTTGGCGTGCTCCTTCTTCGGGTTGGCCTTGACCAGGGACTCGGCCAGATAGGTGATATCCCGGTAGCCGTCCACATAGGCCAAGGGATCGTAGGTCACGTCGCTGGACTCCGGCTCGGCAAAGTTGAGGGTCAGAACCTGGTAGCCCCGCCGGCGGAACATGGGGGCATACTTCTCCGCCAGCTTCCGCTTGGACATGGTGATGATCAGGCTGGAGTGCTCGGTCTCCAGAAGCCGGGGCTCCGAGATGGACATGGTCTTCCCGCAGCCGCTGGCCCCACAGACCACGATGTTGTTGTTGAGCTGGGTCTCCCGGCTGTCCGTGCTGTAAATGCAGTTCTCCCCTAAGATCACGCGGTCGGTCCCCACCGTCCTCACTCCTCTCTATTCCTTCGCTCCGGCCAGCAGGCCGAAGTCCACAATTTGGTCGCACAGGCCGAAGCGGAGACTCTCTTCCGGGTCAAAGTAGTGGTCGAAGCCGGCCGCATGCTCGATCTCCTCCTCGGTGCGTCCCGTATGCTTGGCCAGGATCTGGTTCAGCTTCCGCTTAGACTCCAGCAGGCTGTCCGAGATGGAGCGGATAGAGGAGCTGCTGCCCCCAATCCGGCTGCCCAGCAGGGGCTCGTGGATCATCAGCTCCCCGTGGGGCAGCATATACCGCCCATGGTTCCCGGAGGCGAACAGCACCGCCCCCATGCTGTACGCCCGCCCGATACAGAAGGTACGGATGGGCGCGATGCTGGACTGGATCACATCGTAGATGAGCAGCCCGGCGTTGATCTCCCCGCCGCAGGAGTTGATCAGGAGATCGATGGGCGCCTCCCGGTCCTCCTCCGTGAGCAGCAGCACCTGTTTGACCAGACCGCAGGCGATCTCCGGGCCGATCTCCCCCTCCAGAAAGAGCTTTCGATCCGCCATCAGGCGGGTCTCCAGGGGCACCAGCGTAATGCCGCCCGAGCTTTTGACCTGTGTATACATGACACGTCCTCCTTTCTAAAGCCTGTTTGAACATGGATTGGACCGGAGAGCCCTAGAGGGTGTCTTCAAACTGACAGAATACTGGATTGGGGCAGATTTTGCTGTCAGGCAAGGCGCATTGGCGCAGGAATCCTGACGGATTTCAAGCCAAAGCAACGCTGCATGACAGCAAAAGGTGCCGCCAAGACAGTGCTTTGGATGTTTGAAGACACCCTCTAGCTCAGAACAAAAACCCGAACCTGGATGGGGCGGCCGCCGTTCCGGGGCGAGAGGGTGACGGTGGCCGCCCCCGGGCCCAGCGCCAGAATGGAATACTCGGTAAAGCCGTATAGGTTGCCGGTCCGCACCGTCCGCATCACGGAGACAATGTCCGGGCCCTCCACCGTATAGTCATACCACTGCTCGGACCGGAGAAAGAGCGATCCGGTGAAGCCGGGACGCAGGATCATCTCCTGACTATGGAAGTCGAAGTCCGGCTCCGGCTGGGTCTCCTCCGGCTTGACCTCCACAGCGACCGGCGCGGGCAGGGCCACGCCGCCGGGCACCGCCCCCATGGAGATCTGCGCCGTACCCGGCTCCAGGGCGGTCACCACGCCGTTCTGGACCTGCGCCGTCCGGGGCGCGGTGGAGTACAGCCCGCAGGCCTCCGTCACATCCCGGGTGCTGCCGTCCGGGTAGACCGCGCTCACCCGCAGCGCCGCAGTCTCCCCCGCCGCCAGGGAGAGGCGGTCCGTACTGTACCGGTAGGCCACGGCCCCGGGCTCCGGCGTGGGTACAGGCGCAGGCTCCGGGTCTGCCGGGCTGTCCTGCGGGGTGTGAAGACTCAAAATACCGGCGCCATAGGCCAGGCCGCCGTCTGCAAAGGGGACGGTGCGCGCCCGCAGCGTCCTCTCCAGCCCGGCGGGGGTGTAGTCCCGCCGGGTCAGGAGCACCGCCCCCGCCGCCGACACCAGCGGGGCGGAGAAGGAGGTGCCGTCCAGCACCTGGGGCTTCCCCCCGGCTCCCACGGAGGTGATGCCCTGACCGGGGGCGGCCAGATCCACGCTCGCGCCGTGGTTGGAAAAGCCGGCAGGCAGGTCTGCGGGGCCGGTGGCGGCCACGACGATGGCCTCATCCATGCTGGCCGGGGTATAGTGGGACGTATCCCGGCCCTCGTTGCCCGCCGAGCAGACCACCGCCACATCCTGGGCGATCAGCGACCGGACCATCTGCTCCAGCACCGGGGAGCGGTAGGCGGACAGGCTCATGTTGACCAGCTCCGCCCCGGACTGCTGGGCGTACCGCAGGGCCGCGGCCAGCACCGAGAGGTAGACCGGGCAGAGCCCATCCTCATCGAAGATCCGGATGGGGAGGAGACGGACATGTTGAGGGGTGTACTGGGCGATGAGCCCGCTGACAAAGGTGCCGTGTCCGTAGCGGTCCTCCGGGATGCCGGCGCGGCCCTCCACAAAGTCAAAGCCCCCGGCCAGCCGCCCCTGAAACAGAGGCAGGGAGCCGTCAATGCCGCTGTCGATCACGGCTACGGTGACGGGGCGGCTCCCGGCCTGGAGCCGTGCGAAGTCCGACAGGCCGCAGCGCGCGTCCTCCCAGCCTGCGGCGGCATTCCCCTGGGCCTCCACCTCCACGGGGGCGTCCGGCCAGGCCGGGATGCCGGCCTCCGTCAGCGTCTGGAGCGCGGCCCGGGTCTCCGCCACCGTGGAATAGACGAGCACGTACAGCCCTCCGCCCAGCTCCAGGGTCTGACTGGGGGATGTGGACGGCAGGCGTCCCTCCGCCTGGACCACCAGGCGGCAGGTCTGACAGGGCTGGGTGATGGTGACCTGCCGGGCGTCCGGCTCCCAGGAGACCTCGCAGCCCAGGCTCTCGCTGACGGCGCGGACCGGAAGGAAGGTGCGGTTCTGGGCGTACATGGGGGCGGCGTCCAGCCGGATCTCCCGGCCGTCCACCCGCATGGTATTCTCACCCCCCGCCAGCTCAATCCGAACCCCGTCCCCGGCGGTGATGGTCACCAGGCCGTCCTCGTAGCCGATGGAGCCGTTCAGGGCCTCCACCAGGGCGCGGGCGGGCAGCATGGTACGCCCCTGAGCCGCCAGGGGCGTGATCCCCTCCTGCTCCGGATCGATGGGTACGGTCTCCCCATCTACGGTCATCCCGGTGCTGTCCAGCTGGAATTGAATCTCCCCCACGTACTCCTGTCCGGCGCACAGGCGGACCAGCTCCGCGTATCCCTCCGTCTCCCGGCCGGCGGCGGAGGCGCTCCCCCCGGCGGGAATCAGCCCGGCCAGCAGCGCCGCCGCCAGTACCACGGCCATCCATGTCCTTTTCATGATAAAAACCCCTCTCCCGGCCGGAAGGAGCCCGGCCGCCTTTTGTCATACCAGTTATACCACAGCGGGCAGCGGCGGCCGCAGGGGGGGATAGAAAACCGAACAAAAAATCCCCTGCCCAGCCAAATGGCGGGGCAGGGGACGCGTATCGCTGACGCCGCACGCGAGGGCGCCGCTGTGCGGAAATCCTGGAATTGCAGAGGCCGGGGCGCAAAATGAGGGGCCTTTTGGTTCTGCTCCTTGGAAGAAAAAGAACTATCCCTTCTCAATGCGGTAGCCCAGCTTGAGGATCAGGCGGAGGGTCTCCATGGCCGTCCGGCGGTCGTACTCCTTTTCGCTGTCCGGCAGGTCTCCATAAGGGGCCAGACAGGGGGTGGTCTTGGCGGCGTCGTCCCGGACGGGGCCGCAGCGCCACCCCTCCCGGATGCGGCCCAGCGCCCAGATGTCGTGCACGTTCTCTGCGATCTGTTCCGTCAGCGCCAGCAGCTCCTCCGGCAGGGCGATGCCGCTGGTGTCAATGGGCTTGGGCTGGTACATCACATCTCCTCCTCCGCATAGCTGCCGTTGAGAATTGCCAGCAGCGTATTCCCGATGTTTCCAATCTCAATGGGCTTCCAGACGGTGATCACGTCCAGCATGCTGCCGCGCTTTCGCTGGACCCGGTTGACGGCGCTGCTGTCCTGCCAGTCCTTCTCCTGAGTATCAGCAATGAGCACCGCCTTCGCGTGGATGCCGAACCGCTTTGCCAGACAGGAGAGCTTAAAGTAGTAGTCCTGGTCGATGACCGGGCGGGCCTTGCACTCCACAAACAGCGTGCAGAAGCCCCGGGTCAGGATGCAGTCGAACTCATTTTTAACGTCCTCCTGGGCCCAGTCCAGCTCAAAGCTGCTCACCACGTCGTCAAAGAGGCCGGTCTCCTTGGCCTTGTGGTAGATGTAGATCTCCAGAATCCGTCCCGCCGAGGTCAGCAAGGCCTTAATCTCCCGGGTGGCGTAAGTGAAGGAGAGCACGCCGTCCGCGATGGAGAGCCCCGTGACGTACCCGCAGCTCTCCCAGAATTTCAGCACGGCGCAGACGCGCTCAAAGATCTCGGAGTACCCCCGGTAATTCCGGATGTCCAGACTGCGGACGATCAGATCGTCAAAGACGACCCGGGCCTTGCCGTTCTTCCGGTACACCTGGATGGCGCCGGGCTGGAGCAGCGCGTAGGGGTTGGAAAACAGCCGGTCCAGGGCCTGCCGGTTTCCGTTTTTGTCCTGGATCACGGCCTCACAGGCGCCGGTAAAGCCGCCTCGCACCGCGCTGCCCGGCTCAATGGCTCCGCACTCCGCCAGCCCGCCGGTCAGCCTTGCCGCCGCCGGGCGGCAGTCCAGGGGCAGGATATAGCGGTATTCTGCCCGCTGGGGCTCCTGTCCAAACCGCACCCCCGTCTCGAACACCGCAATCTCGTCGTTTTGGACAGCGTACTCCGCCAGCAGGGTGCAGGCCCGCTTCCAGCCCAGGCTGTCCCGGCAGTAGGCCTTCCACAGCAGCTTGTAGTCCTCGAAAAATTCGGGCTGGTTCCGGCTGACACCGCCGGATTTTTGAAAGGCCGCCAGGTCGGACGCGCTGATGTACTGGTCCTTTCTCAGGTAGCTGAACAGGCCGCAGCCCACGCAGCCGTGGAACTTCTGGCTCACCGCGTCGAACTGGTACCGGCGGAACGCCTGGTAGAACCCCGCGCCCACCAGCAGGTGGGACAGCCGGGTGTCGTTGATCTCCGCGTACCCCTCCTTCGCGTGCCGCCGGGCGGCCAGGTACCGGCGGAATACCCCCGGCACTGCCTCCAGGCCCCCTGCGGGCAGGAGCTTGACGCCCCTGAGCCGCTTTCCGCCGATCTCCCTCAGGGCCTCCTCCAGCCCGCCGGTCCAGCGGGCGCAGTCCGGATCCGGACAGGCCACGGCCAGCTCCAGCTCCGCCCCCAGCGCCTTCCGGTCCAGGTAGCCGGACACATAGGAGAGAGCCTCCCCCAGCGGCGCGATCTCCGCCTCGCTGGACAGGCAGTACAGGTAATAGATCCGGGCCGGATTGACGGCCGTTGCGCCGGCCACGTTCCCGAACACGGCGGTGAGATCTCCGGCCGCAAAGGGGATGATCAGGGAGATGGTCTCGGAATAGGTCAGGATAAAGGGGATGGCGTTGACCAGATTCACGTCCTCCAGCTTATAGTCCCGGTACTCCATGCTGGCGAGGATGGGGTAAAAGACCGCCTCGAAGCTCTCCAGCTGGGTCTTGACCGACCGCTGGACCCGCTCCGGCAGGCCGGACAGGGCGCTGAACAGGGCGTTCCGCAGGGGCCGGTACCGCCGCACCCGGCTCTCGTCGGCGTGGTAGAGGTCGGTCAGACAGGCGTGCCACTCGCGGAAGGCCCGCAACGCCGCCTGATCCCCCTCCACCATGCTCCGGATGCCCAGCAGGGCGCCGCCGGTCAGGATACCGCTGCCTTTGAGGGCCTGCGCCCGCTCCGCATAGGCCCGGTGGAGCTCCACCGACATCCGGTCCAGATCGTCCAGCGCGGCCAGCTCCTCCTCGCCGGCGGTGTCCCATGCTTCATGGCCCCGGGGCCCGCTGAACCGGGCGGAGAGGAGGGGGCCGGGCCGGCTTTTGGCAATGCAGACATGCTGCTTTTTCCGCTCGTCCCGGGCCGCCCCCGCCATACACGCCTGAAAATCCCGCAGGCGGGTCCAGCCGCCGCACAGCTTTTCGGTCACCCAGCGCCGGTGCTCCAGCCAGATCAGCTGGTTTTTTACCTCGCGCTGCTTCCGGCCGGCGCTGAGGACGGCAAAGGCCTTGGCCGCCTCCTCCGGACTGCGCTGGTCCAGATCAATGCCCAGCCCGTAGAGCTTATATTTGATGGAGAGCACGCTGGCCACGCAGGAGTCGTGGTTATACGGCCTGCGGAAGCTGGCCCGGGCGGCCCGTCTGTCCAGCGTCCAGTCCTTCTCCCAGGCCAGGTGGGTATTGAAGGCCATGCGCTCGATCTCCGGGTACAGGGGGGAGGAGGCGGCCTCCTGGTTGACCGGGACCGGAACGGCCCCCTCTACCTCCGCGCCGCCGTCCTCCTGCACATAGCTGACCAGACAGTTGAGGCCCCGATCCCGGGCCGCATCCACACAGGCCCGGGCTGCGGCGGCATTCAGTCCGTCGTCCCCCAGGGCGATGAAGATATACTGCGGATCGAAGCGGCCGGGCACCGCCTCCTCCAGGACCTGCCGGTTGCCGTCCGGGCTGGTCTTGGACAGCCGCGCCGTCTGAAAGGAGATGCGGCCGTAGAAATCCCCGGCCTCCTCCGGGCCGTCGATGCAGAAGAATTCCGCCAGCCCCGGCCGGTCCTGTAGATACAGCTCCTTGTCGGTGGCGTCGGCCGACACCACCGTGACATGGAGGTCCTTGCCCTGCATCTGCCCCGCCTGGAGGCACACGTCCAGGAATTTCTGGCCGTACCCCCCGAGCCCGATGACCAGCACCCGGAGCCCGGGCTCCTCCGGGGGGCTCCAGCGGTAGAGGGGGAAGCGGTAGAGCAGGTACTGAAAGGCCAGCAGGGAATTTTTCTCCCGGTTCCGATCCAGGGATTTCTCCACATCGCTGACCAGCACCAGCTTTTCTCCGGGCAGCAGCTCACTGGAAAAGCGGCCGGGCAGCAGGTAGCGGATGGCCCGGTCCAGGTCGGCGCGCAGCTCCTCGCAGGCGGCGTAGCGGTCCTCCCGCTCGCTCGCCAGGCATTTGCGCAGGATGGTGAGCAGCATGTTCCGCAGGCGGGGATGGGAATTCCCCTCCGACGCCTGGATGAGCTTCGAGGTGTCCACCAGCTCCTTCAGCCGCCCGTAGTCCTCCGGATGAAAGCAGCCGTCCTCCCCGTCCCCGCCGGTCACGATGACGGCGTAAAACAGCGTGGCCCCGATGGCGTAGATGTCGGCGCGGTTGTCCAGGTCCTCCTCCCCCGTCTCCGGGGCCGCGAAGCCCTCCGTGCTCAGGCACTCCTCCGGCAGATCGTAGACCGAGCAGATGGAGTTGACGTCGAACATGGTCAAGGACTGGGTGAGCAGCTCCCCGCCCCGGGATTCAAAGCCGAAGTTGGAGGGCTTAATGTCCCGGTGGAGCAGCTCCGCCGTGTGCAGGGCGCAGATGCAGTCGGCCAGCGTCCGGACTGCGTTTAAGGCGCGGTACAGCTTGCGCTCCGGCTCCGCGGCCGGATGGGCACGGATCTCTGCGCACACCTGATCGAAGGTGGTGAGCTCCTTTTCCGGCGTCCAGATATAGACGGTGCCGGTCCCGTCGCGCTCCTGGCTGCACCCGTAGTAGATCTCAAAGGCCGGGATAAAGGTTCCCAGCACATCGTCCTCCTGGCTGGACAGCCGGGCCTCCAGCATCATCTGGTAGGGGGCCAGATACCGGGACTGGGCGTCCAGAAAGCTGCGGCGGGCCTGGGGGAGCCCCCCGGCAGAGATCAGCTGCCCCTCGCCGTCCCGCTCCAGGCTGTACAGGCGTCCCGGGCCGTCCACCGGGTAAAATTCCTTCAAAATACCCCGGCCGCTGCCCCGGTAGAACGCCTCGTAGCTGATGGCGGACGCGCCGCGCCCCACCTCCCGGACAATGGTAAAGGTCCGCTGGAACCGGCCGTCGTCTCCCTCCCCGCACAGCAGGACAGAGCCTGCCAGCGGTGTGCGGTCACTCATATCATGTTCCTCCTCTCTCGCCGGATCTCAGAACCTGCGCCCGGGCGCACGCAGACTGTGCCTCAAATTCTTCCGGCGTATGCCGACACCCCGCAGGAGCCAACCGGAAGTTTTCTTTGCTTCCTTTCTTTTTCAAAAGAAAGGAAGGTGCAGTCGTCCCGGCAGTCCTGGTTGTCCAGATAGCCGCCCAGGCCGCCGTAGTCGCCCCGCAGCAGCAGGCGCCGCACCGCCGGGTACAGCCGGTTTTTTTCGTACATCAGCCGCCACGCCCCATCGGAGCAGAGCAGGATAGAGTGGTACGCCCCTGTGTCAAAGGAGCCCGCCCGGGCCTGCCCCGCCGCGCCTGCGGTGGTGGTGGCGCAGCAGCCGTCCCGGCGGCTGTCCGGCATGGCCACCACCCGGCAGCCGTGCTCCCCGGCGGCCAGGATCAGGCTGTCGCCCACATTGCAGTGGACGGCCCTTCCGGCCTCCTTGTCCAGCAGCACGCAGGCGAGGGTGCTGGAGTAGTCCTCCAGCGCCATCCCGTCCCCTCCGGCCAGCGCCGCCAGCTCGGACAAAATCTGCGTGAGGAGGAGGGCCGCCGTCTTGTGCCCGCTGAAGGTCAAAAAACGCGATCCATGGGCCAGCAGCAGGTCCACCGCCACGCGGCACGCGGTATGTGCGCCCGCCTCCGCCGCCCGGCAGGAGGACATTCCGTCCGCCAGGGCCAGAGCCAGGAAGCGCCCGCTCTCCCCCGAAAGGACGGCGTCCTGGTTTTCCTCCCGGCGGTCCCTATGGAGGCCCCCCGTCTTGCTGAAGCTGCGGATCAATCCGCTCCCCCCTCCTTACAGGTTGAGGTAGGCATAGGACGAGAAGACAATGAGCACGTCGAAGAGGTTCCTCCCGTCCAGGGTCTGGTAGCCCGCCGGCTCCAGGTAGTGGTCCACGCCGCGCTTAAAGCTGCGGAACAGCTCGGCAAAGCTCTTCCACCGCTCCCCGCTGTCCGCCTCGTGCCTGGCGTTGTAGTAGTAGTAATAGGCGGCGATGATCCGGCTGCGGGTGACCGTGTCGGGAGCCATCCGGGGCAGGGCCCGGGTCTGGGCGGTGGCGCCCCCCAGGAGGCTGTCCACGCTGACCAGCAGACGGGTGAACCGATCCCGCTTTTCCGCGTCCGCGTCCTCCCCCGCAGCCTGCCCCGCCTTCCGCTGGAGCTCCTGGACTTCGGCGAACCACAGGCCGTAGCTGCACGCCTCCGGGGACAGCCCCAGCGCCTCAAGCTGCCGCAGAATGCTGTCGTAGGCCTTCGCGGCGCTCTCCTGGGCGGTCTCCATCTGCATGGGGCCCAGGGAACGGTCCGTCTGCTTGCCGTGCCGGTTCCGGAAAGAGTCGCCGGAGTAGGTGTTGCAGTCGTAGTTTTGGCATAAAAACGCTTCAAATTCCTCCTCCGGCAGGGCCAGCACATCCTCGGTAAAGAGCTTCCGGAACAGCCTGGTCCGGCGGGAGCCCTCCGGCCGCGTCCGCTCCGCCCCGGCGTCGAACCGGCTGGTCCGAATCCGGGCAATCATGGCGCCGGCCCCGTTGATCTTCTCCTGGGGGGTGCAGTCCCGGCAGAGGTAGTAGAGGTACACCATCTCGGCGTAGTTTTTATAGTTGATGCCCTGGCCGGAGGGGTCCATCTCGTATTCGCACTCCCTGCCCCAGTAGGCGTCCGTGATGAAGCGCACCAGATTGTTGGCGTAGTAGTCCCGGAACAGGTTGCGCTCGATGTCGGTCCGCATATCCACGATCTCCTCGCCGGAGCCGGAGTAGTAGGTCATGCCGAAGACCATGGCGAAGAGGTACAGCCCCTCCTTGGTGGCCCCCTCCGGCCGGAATTTCCCGGTGGCCAGATCGTCCGCCAGCTTGAGCAGGCCGTACTTGCCCTCCGGCCGCCGCTGGGCCTTTCCGGCGTCCGCCAGGACGGCGAACACCCCGTCGTCCAGCTGGGCCAGCACGTCCGCCAGGGACGGCGTCTTGCCGGTCTTCTCCTTGACATACCGCTGGATGGTGAGGCGGCCCCCGTAGCCCGCTCCGGCCAGGTAGTCCCCCGCCAGGATGAACTGCTTCAAAATCCGCAGGCGCACGGAGTCCGCCTCGTTCCGGTTCCCCTCGCCGGCCAGGCTGCGCACAATCCGGGCCATGTATGCCTCCGGGGCCGGATACTGATCATAGCACGCATACAGGCTGCGGAGCATCCGCGCCTCCATATCGTCAAAGGAGGGCAGCGCCGCGTTCCGGACCAGCTTCTCATAATAGGCGTCGTCCCGGCCCCGCTCGTAGGGGATCCCGCAGCCGTCCAGCATCCGGAACAGGCCGGACAGGATGCTGGCCCGGCTGGAGCGGTTCCCCGTCCGCCGTGCGGCCCTCAGAGCGTCCAGCTTCCGGTTGAAGTCCGCCGTGGTGCAGGCGCACGGGAACTGCTCGCCCAGGCTGTTGACCACGCTGTCCAGCCGCCTTGTAATCGTCCCTGCTGTCATATGAATCCTCCTTGCCGGTCATGGGGTGCGGCTATTCGCTGCGCCGCTTCCGCCGGTTCTTGAACCAGTGTGCGTAATAAGCCGCGTAGGTCTCGACGGGAAAACGGTTCTTTTTCGCGTATTTCCACACATCAGATCCCTTGGGGGCCAAAATGCTCAGCTTCGGACACAGCAAAAAGGCGTCCGCCGCGATTTGGACGTCGCCCCCATGGAAGGTGACGCGGGCCAGCTCCGTACAGTTCTCAAAAGCACACGCTCCAATCTCGGTCACGCTTTCCGGAATGGAGATATGTTCCAGCTGTTTACATGCCTGGAACGCCTCCTTACCAATCTTTCTCAATCCCTTTGGGAGCTCCACTTTGGCCAAATGGAAGCATTCTCCAAATGTGCCCTCTTCGATGGTTTTCAGGCCCTCCGGAAGCGTAATGCCGGTCAGGCTGGTGCAGCCCAAAAATGCGTTCATTTCAATCTCGGTTACGCTTTGGGGGATAGAAATGCACTTTAATTCGATGCAGTTCACAAACGCGCCCATGGGTATCCGGGAGAGGGTTTGGGGGAGCTCCACCCGGGTCAGTCCGAAACAGCCCATGAATGTGCCGCTTCCCATCGTTTTCACATGCTCCGGGATGGTCAGCTGCTCCAAACCCGTACAGCCGTCAAACGCATACACTCCAATCTCCGTCACACTCTCGGGGATCATCAGCCCGGTCAGGGAAGCGGCCTTGCAAAAGGCTTTGTCGCCGATTTTCCAGACGCCCTCCGGGATCTCCACCTTTTTGTGGGTCCCCTCATACCGCTCCAGAACGCCGTCCGGGGTGATGTTGAGGCCGAAAAGCGCTTTCCAATCAGACTGCGGCCGGTCGCTGAGCCGGAGCGCCCTGTCCGCGGCGGCGGGCTGGACCCCAGCGGCGGGCTCCTCCACGGAGCCCGCCGCTACCCACGCAATGCCCTCCTTTTCCGCATACCGCTGGGCGTAAGAGCCCGCCGGGGTGTGGATGGTCAGCTGCGGACATAAGGAGAGGGCGTATTCCCCAATCTCTGTGACGCTCTCTGGGATATCCAGCCGCGTCAAGCCCGCACAGCCCCAAAATGCGCCGTGCTCCAGCAGCCGCACACCCGGCGGCAGCGTCATATGGGTCAGCGTGGTACAGTCGCAAAAGGCGGAGTCCCCGATCTTGGCCGCCCCCGCCGGAATCGACAGATTCGTCAGGGCCGTACAGCCGTAGAAGATATCGGATGCAATCTCTGTGAGCCCCGGCGGCAGGGCGATATCCCTCAGCCTCCCGCACTGCCAAAAGGCAGACTTCCCAATCCGCGTCACGGTATCCGGGATGTCCAATTTCGTCAGGCTGGAGCAGCGCTTAAAGGCCCAGTTGTCTATCACTGTCACACCTGCCGGGATGGTCACCCCGGTCAGGGCGGTGCAGCCCTCAAAGGCGGATTTCCCGATTGCCGTCACGCCCGCCGGGATGGTCACCCCGGTCAGGGCGGTGCAGTCCTCAAAGGCGGATTTCCCGATTGCCGTCACGCCCGCCGGAATCACCACATCTCCCCCAGGACCGTGGTATTGGACCAGCACGCCGCCGTCACACGCAAAGTCCGGCCTGGCGGCGGGGTGCTCCTCCGGCACAGAGGCCTCCACCTCATAGGGGATTCCGTTGCGCTGGGCGTAACACCGGGCGTACTGCCCATAGATGCCCGAGGTGAGCCGGAGGGTCAGCATCCCGCACCCTAAAAAGGCGTAATCCCCGATCTCGGTGACGCCCGGCGGCAGCGTCAGACGTTCCAGCGCGTAGCAGCTGTCAAAGGCGGACCGCCCGATCCTGGTCACCTCCGGCGGGATGTACACGCTGCGCAGTGCGCGGCACCCGAAAAAGATATGGGACGCAATCTCCGTGAGGCCCGCCGGCAGGCGGATCTCCTCCAGGCTCCGGCACTCCCAGAAGGCGTACTGCCCAATTTTGGTCACGGTGTCCGGAATTTCCACCCGGGCCAGCTTGGGGCAGCCATCAAAGGCAAACTCGCCGATCTCAGTCACACCCTCCGGGATGGTCACGCCGGTCAGGGGCTTGCAGTGCTTAAAGGCGGACTTCCCAATGGTCCGCACGCACGCCGGAATCACCACGTCCCCGCCGGGACCGAAGTATCCGAACAGCACGTCGCCGGTGCAGAAAAAGCCCGAATCTTCAGGAGCCGCGTCGGCCTGCTCCAGGGGCTTCTCTGGCGCCTCCCCGGCCGCCGGGCCTGCTTCCCCGGTTGGAGCCTCCGGCGCTTCGGTCTCTGCCGGGTCCGGCAGGGGCGCCGGAGCCGTCTCCTCCGGCGCCTCTGCACAATCCGGCTCTATGGCCTCCTCCGGCTCCGCAGAGACGGGCCCCGGCTCCGGCCGGACGGGCTCCCGCACCTGCATCACCTGCACCTCGTCAAACCGGGCGCAGCGGATCTCCATGCTGGAGCGCAGGGAGTAGTCGTTGCCGTTCAGGTCCTGGCTGCTGAACCAGTCCTTGATCAGGAGGGCGATGTACTGAAAAAACTCCTGGTAGCCGTCGGCGTAGGAGTCCTCCAGAATTTTCATCAGCCGATCCGGCGTCCGGTTGGGGCTGGCGTTGGTGGCCGGGTCGTTGAGCCAGTCGGTCAGACCCTCGTACAGGGCCTCCCGCTCCCGCTGGTTCTGACCGAGAAAGCGGCTGCCCATCCCCCGGGACAGCTTGCCAAACTGCCGGTCGTACTGCCCCTGTAAGCCGGGTGGGATCTCATTGTCGGCGGGAATGTCCTCCAGAGCCACGGCGTCCACGAAGAGCTTGCCCCCGTGGCGCTCGCTCACGTTGCTGCCCCGCATGGTCAGCAGCTCCAGCAGGGCGGCGTAGCTGTAGGTATAGTGTATGCTCTTGAAGCAGATGCCCAGGCGGCATTTTTTGCGGGCCAGATGGACCGACATGAGGTCCACCCAGTTGCTGTCGCTGCCGTGCCGCTCAAAATCCAGGTCGATGTAGATGTTATACCCGGCCCGCATCCACGCCAGCACCAGGGGGTACACCTTCTCTCGATCCAGATGGGAATAGCTGATAAAGGCATACCCTCTGTCCTTCTGGAACTCATAGGTGCGCATTTCTGCGGCCATTTCCTCCACCGTCATATCCTCAATGGCCTTCACACGCTCTCGCCTCCTCCCCGGACGGCCCGGTGGGCGGTCCGTTTTCATTATGTCACATTACGCCCCCCATTGCAAGGGGCTTGCGCGCCGCCGCGTTCCCAGGGCGGCGATCCGCCGGAGCCGGGCCGCTCCGGCCCCGGCGGATCGCCGGCTCACTTCACCTCAACCTCCAGCAGGGGCGGAAGCTGAAGCCCGTTGTTGGGGGCGGATTTCAGCCACAGGTAGGCATAGCCCGGACCCACGGCGGTGACCGTCCCGTCCGCGCCCACCGTGATTACGGAGGGGTCGGAGGAATAGGGCTGGCATTCCTGGGTCAGCCTGACGATCGCGCCGGAGGCGGTCTCGCCGTAGATGTCCGCCTGTACGCTGCGGCCCTGGGAGAGGGTCAGCGAGGTGGCCGCGCCGCTGGTGCCGGAGATCCCCCAGAACAGCCGCTTGTAGGACGTATCCGGGCTGGCGGCGGTCACGGTCACGGGGACGGGCTCGGGCAGGGCCACGCCGTCGGGCACCGCGCTGATGGAGATCCGGGCCGTGCCTGCCTTTTGGGCGGTCACGATACCGCCGCTGACCGTGGCCACGCCGGTGTCGGTGGAGTAGAGTCCACAGGAGCCGGTCACATCCTTCCGGCTGCCGTCCGTGTAGACCGCCGTCACCGTCAGGCCGGCTGTCTCTCCCTCCGCCATGGAGAGACTGGCGGGGCTGATCGCATAGGACGCCACCACGGGGGCGGCCTGCTCCGTCACCGTCACGGTGACAGGGGCGGGCAGGCCCACGCTGTTGGGCACCGTCCCCATGGAGATCCGGGCCGTGCCGGTCTTCCGGGCGGTCACCGTGCCGCCGCTGACCGTAGCCACCTCCGTGTCGGTGGAGTAGAGCCCGCAGGAGCCGGTCACGTCCTTCGTGGTCCCGTCCGCATAGACCGCCGTTACCGTCAGGCCGGCCGTCTCCCCGGCGCGGAGGGAGAGACTGCTCACGCTGTAGCGGTAGGAGACGGCCTCCGGCGCGCCGGGGGCAGGCGAGGGGGACGGGGCGGGGGTAGGAGCGGGTGAGGGGACGGTTCCGTCCGGCACGCTGGCCCTGGACAGGTCCAGGAAGCCGCAGCCAGTGTACTTGTCGGTCCAGGTCCCGTTGGCCGTGGCCGTCCGGACCTTGGCCTCCAGCTCCGCCGGAGAGAGGGACTTGCCCCAGGCCAGGTCCAGCAGGACGGCCGCCGCCGCCGCGTGGGGGGCCGCCATGGAGGTGCCGCTGAGGGTCTTATAGGCGCTGCCCGGCGCGGCGGACTTGATGTCCACACCGGGGGCCATGCAGTCCACGCTCTCGCCGTAGTTGGTGAAGTAGGCCTTGGCGTGCCTGGAATCCCCGGCCGAGACCACCACTGTCCCCGGCGCGGTGACATGGGCCGGACAGTGCCGGGCGGTGTCGTCCGACTCGTTCCCGGCGGCGGCCACCACCAGCGTCCCCTTGCCGACGGCGTAGGAGAGGGCTGCGTCGATGCTGTCGTCACCGGAGCCGCGGCTGCCGCCCAGGGACAAATTGATCACATCGGCGCCCTGATCGGCGGCGTATTTGATGCCGGCGGCGACGGTGGAGTCGTAGCCCGAGCCGCGGCTGTCCAGCACGCGCACTGGGAGGATGCGCACCGGGGCGGTCCCGGCGCAGTCGATCACCGTACCGGCCACATGGGTGCCGTGGTAGTGCCCGTCGTCCGGGTCGTCGTCCCCGTCCACGAAGTCCCGGCCGGACAGCACCTTGCCCGCCAGGAAGGGATGGCTGCCGTCCACGCCGGTGTCCACCACCGCCACCACGCCGCTGCCGGTGAACAGGCCGGAGCAGCGCTCCACAAAGGTGTCAAAGCCGCAGTCCTCCACGCCCCAGGAGTAGGGACCGCCCTGGGCGGCGGTGCCGGCGGCCTGTTCCTCCACAGGCGGGATGTAGCGGTCCGGCCCGGCGGTGACGCCCCGGGTACGCAGGCGCTCCACGGCCTGCTTGGCCTCAGCGGGCGTCCGGAACTGGAGCACCCACAGGCCGGTCCCGTCGCTGAGCACGGTGCTGGCGTTGAGATCGCCGGTGTCCAGCTTCTCTGCCCAGGCCAGCACCCGGGCGCTCTGGTAGGGCGCGGTGATGACCACCTTGGAGGCGGCCTGGTCCCAGGTCACCTCCAGATCCAGGGCTTCGGCCACGGCCCGGACCGGGAGATAGGTCCTGCCGTCCTTGGCGTAGGAGGGCGCGTCCAGGGTACAGGCCTCGGCGTTGACCGTCATGGAGCTGGCCCCGATGGGGCAGCGGATCTCGTCCCCGTAGGGGCCGGTGATCACCACGGTCTCGCTCTGCGCATCGTAGTCCACCCGGGCGCCCGCCGCCTCCGCCACCGCCCGGATGGGCAGCATGGTCCGGTTGTTCTGCACGTCCGGCGCCGCGTCCATCTGCCGCTCCACTCCGTCCAGGGTCAAAATGGAGGAGCCGAGGGTCAGCTCCATCGAGTCAAAGTAAAAGGAGTCGTCGCGGCTGTTCAGCAGCTGGGACAGGGACTGGTAAAAGCTGTCCCCCGGACCGGCGGCCTGCGCCGCCGCGGGCGCCAGCATCATCCCCGCCAGCGCCAGTGATACCAACCGTGTCCACCATGTCTTTTTCATCAAAACCCCACCTTTCTTTCCTTCTGCAAACCGATGCTTCCGCCTTCCGTCCTGTCTGCTTCCCCACCTCCTTGTCTCAAGTTGCCTGCCGGTCCCGCTTATCCCCCCTCCCGTCTGAATCGGGATTCCCGCAGGCTGCTCCGGCCCTGCGGCCTGTTGACAGTATTGTTATACCATACCCCCAGGCCGGGGCGCTCAGGGGGGGTAGAAAAATCCGCACTGGGTAGGCGGCTGCTCACAAAGCCGTACCGGCCGGCAAACCGGTAACAGGGCATCTGCGTGTTTCGCCCCGGCTGTCCCCGCCGAAACAACGAAAATGCGGTTCCCTTTTGCAGTCTTTCTGCTATAATTAAGGCAGACAACCGCCGTTCTGACGCTGTATAGGGGGCCTTTGACACAAAGGGAGGGGAGAACATGAC
Source organism: uncultured Flavonifractor sp. (assembly GCA_947649225.1). Classification (GTDB taxonomy): domain Bacteria; phylum Bacillota; class Clostridia; order Oscillospirales; family Oscillospiraceae; genus HGM12998. Next base: position 3,369 of record CANSQX010000033.1, on the reverse strand, counting down.
ATTTCACCAGGTGGAGTGCTTTTTAGAGACCGCTAAGGCCGGAACTATCTCCAGAGGGGCCGAGCGCCTGTTTATCACCCAGCAGGCCGTGAGCAGCCAGCTGAAAAGCCTGGAGCAGGAGCTGGGCTTTCCTCTCTTTCAGCGGGAGAACAAGGGCGTTTCCCTGACGCCGGAGGGCGCGCTTCTGTGCGAGGAGTGGACGCCGCTGTGGGAGCGGCTTCAAATTTCCATCGACCGGGCGCGGGACATCCACATCGGGCGGAGCGCGCATATCCAAATCGCCGTTGAGGATATGGGCAAATGCAGCGAGGATCTGCTGGCAGCCTTTACCGACTATGAAGAGCGGTATAAAAAGGTATCGATCGACTTCGAGATTTCCTCCCCCAGGCAGATGCTCTCGCAGCTCGAATCCGGCAGGCTGGACATGGCCATCCTCTACGAAAGTGAATTTCAGGGACACTCCGGGCTCAAACACATCCCGCTTCACGACCGGATGCTGCGCGTTTGCATCTTTATGGCGAAGGAGCACCCCCTTGCAAAAAAGCCCGGTCTGACCCTTGCAGATATCCAAAACGAGCCGATAGGCATCTTAAAGAGAGCGTATTCCTTTGACTTCCAAAAGCAGCTTGAAGGGTTCTTTTCCCATAATGGCATCGCGCCCCCGCGCTTGTACTGGGAATACATGTCGCGGCGGGATTTGGAGATGGGACTCGCCTCAAAGCGCTGCGTCACCATCGTGTACGAGACGATGTTTGCGGACGAGGGACATAAGCTGCTGGAGTGGGAGATTCCCGTTCCAGATGCTCTGTCCTCCAGGATTGCAATCTTTTGGAAGAAAAAAGAGATGGATATCAAGGCCAAGGCGCTGGCCGCCATTCTGCGTGAACGGCTGCAGGCCATTCTGCAGGAATCGTGTGCCGTATCTCCGTGATACAATAAAAGCCTTGTGACAATTCGGGATTTTCTTGCTTGCCTTTTCCACAATCTGCACATAGAATAAGGGAGCCAACGGCCAAAGCTTCGGGCGTTCCGACAACCTGCGTCCGGTTGATTGGCCCGCCTGGCAGAGGAGAGGAAACAGGACTTACAAACAAGGAGGATTGTCATGGACCACAGCAAAAAATACTCCCGGAGCCTGACCGACAGCCGCTTTGGCGGCTGGGGATGGAGTATGATTATCTATGCGATGATCATGTACTTCCTTTTCGCGGCGCTGTCAACCGACGGGCAAAATTTGTTCCCCGCCGCCTTTGCAGGCGTATACGGCTACGACCCGAATGTACTCCTGGCCTATGCCACCCCGGCCAGCATTGCGGGCATCGTAGGCGGATTTATCTTCGCCCGGCTCCTGCTCAAATTCAGCACCCGCCTGGTCAGCGCCGTATCCCTCATCGTGACAGGCGCGGCTTTTTGTCTCTGGGGCATGAGCGCGAATATCGCGATGTATGTCATCCTCTTAATGGTGATCTGCTTCTTTGCGTCCGGCTTCAGCTTTGTCGCGCCCACTCTCATGGCGGACTGGTTTCCGCGCAAAAAGGGCGTAGCGCTGGGCTGGGCGACCATCGGCGCGCCGCTGAGCAGTGCGTTCTTCGTGTCCGGGTTCTCCTTCCTGCTGGCGTCGGCAGGGTTCCAGGCGGCTTTCGTCATCGTCGGCGTTATCACCATTGTGATCGGCGTCGTCTCGCTGTTCTGGGTCAAGGACACCCCCCAGAAGGCCGGCGCGTATCCGGATAACATGGAGCCGGCCGTGGCGGAAGCATTCACACAGCAGCTGAATGAGGGCGCGGCGCCTGCCTCCAAGGGCCTCACGCTGGTTCAGGTGCTGAAAGCGCCGAACACCTGGCTGATCGGCGCCGGCTACGGGCTGCTGTGGATGGTAACGGTGGGGGTCGTCAGCCAGTTCATCCCCCGCATGATGTCTGTGGGCTACACACAGCCCCAGGCGCTTCTGTTCCTGACCGTCTCGTCCATCATCGCAATTCCCGGCTCCTACTTTTGGGGCTGGCTGGACGGCAAAATCGGCACGAAGATCGCCTCGGTCATCTATTCCGTCTCTTACATTGTAGCGCTGATCATTCTCATCTTTGCGTCCAATATTGCGCTGATCTGGGTCGGCAGCATCTTCATTGGTCTGGGCCTGGGCGGCATTCTGAACCTGATCCCGTCCATGGTCATCTCCGCCTTTGGCAAGGAGGGCTTTAAGCAGGCCAACAGCCTGATCATGACCATCGCATCGCTGCTGCGCGTGCTGGCCTTCGCGATCATGGCGGCCTGTCTGGATGCCTCCGGAGGAAGCTATACGCTGCCGTATACCGTCTTTATCGGCGCCGATATTCTGGGCGCCATCGTGCTGCTTCTGATTCGGAAGAAAAAATAAACCACTGTGTACAATCAATGAAGGAGGTATTCCCTGTGGAGAAAATGATTTTTAATGGAGGCCAGCGCCATACCTATGCGCCCGGAGAGCCCATCGAGCGGTACGAGCGCGTCCCGTTCGATATCGCGGAGGTCGTCACCACAGAGCCGCCGCTGGAATTCCATCCGAAATTCGCCAGCCCCGACAAGGTGATCTTCCGGGATGTGACCGAGTTTATCCCAGGCGTGGATGCGAAGATGGTGGACTGGTGGTGGGGCAATATGGAAAAGGGCTACCACATGTGGGCGCCGGGCGAGCACTACGGCTTTGATTGGATCGTGCCGCCCTGCGAGGTCGGGTATGAGGGCTCCGTCGAGGCCTCGTATGAGTTTGACCCCAACCACCCGCTTACCATCACCCGCCAGAGTATTACGAAATATCCGTTTACAGAGTGCTATGAGCACTGCTGGATGAGCGCGGCGCAGATGGCCGGGTCGGACATGCTGCTCGTCCACATGCACAAGGACGTCGAGGGCGGCATTTACTGGCGTACCGTCGTCGTCACCACAAAGGAGGGCGCCGCATTTTTGGAGGCCCACAGAGACGACATGCCCCTCGAGTCCCACATGGTCTACGAGTCCGGCCGCCTGAAGGATTTCCTGCCGCCGCTGTATGCCCTTTGGAAGGATCTTCCCGACCCGTGGGAGAATGTCCACTACGACCTGACCACAGAGCGCCAGCCGGACGGAACCTGGAAGCACAAGTACGACAACAAGCCGCATAAGAATATCCACACCTGAGTCTGCTCTCATGCGGGCAGCGCCCGTCAATCCACCCGCTGCCTCGTACATATCGACGGTCAAAAGCCCCGGAGATACCACTCCGGGGCTTCCGGCTGTCGATAAAATCGCCAGCCGGAGTACGGTTTCGGCAAGATGCCGAAACCGCCGCCAGCGGGCGGGCTCTTAGACGCGAAAGCGGGGGCGGCGCCCCCCGTGAACACTATCCCCCCC
>CANSQX010000032.1 GCA_947649225.1 uncultured Flavonifractor sp. | reverse complement strand
ACCTGAAGAAGGGCCAGGACGTGGTGGATATGAACCACAAGGCCATCGACCTGGGCGCCACCTCCTTTAAGAAGTTCGACGTGCCCGCCTCCTGGAAGGACGCCGCAGACGAGACGTCCGCCGGGACCCTGGAGGGCGATCCCGCCACTGTGAAGATGGTTCAGGACATCATGGAGCCGGTGGGCCGCATGGACGGCGACTCCCTGCCCGTCTCCGCCTTTGCCCACGGCCACGAGGACGGCACCTTCTGTCAGGGCGCGGCCGCCTATGAGAAGCGCGGCGTGGCCGTCACCGTGCCCGTGTGGGACTCCTCCAAGTGCATCCAGTGCAACCAGTGCTCCTATGTCTGCCCCCACGCCACCATCCGGCCCTACGCCCTCACCGAGGAGGAGGCCAAGGCCGCGCCCGAGGCCGCCAAGATCGTGCCCATCAAGGCCGGCAAGGGCAAGGGCGTCTACCAGTTCTCCATCGCTGTGTCCCCCCTGGACTGCATGGGCTGCGGCGTCTGCGTCAAGACCTGCCCGGTGAAGGCCCTGGAGATGGTCGCCCAGGAGAGTCAGGCCGATCAGCAGCCGGTCTTCAACTATATGGTGGCCAAGGTGGCCCCCAAGGCCGACGTGGAGGATATCACCAGCGTGAAGGGCAGCCAGTTCAAGCAGCCCCTGCTGGAGTTCTCCGGCTCCTGCGCCGGCTGCGCCGAGACCGCCTACGCCCGCCTGGTCACCCAGGTCTGCGGCGATCGGATGTATATCTCCAACGCCACCGGGTGCTCCTCCATCTGGGGCGGCCCTGCCGCCACCTCTCCCTATACGGTGGACAAGTGCGGCAAGGGTCCCGCCTGGGCCAATTCCCTGTTTGAGGACAACGCCGAGCACGGTCTGGGTATGTATCTGGGCCAAAAGGCCGTTCGGGACCGTCTGGCCGATAAGACCCGCGCCCTCATCGCTATCGACTGGACTGTGCCCGAGCTGAAGGAGGCCGCCCAGAAGTGGCTGGACACCATGGACGACGGCGCCGCCAACGCAGAGGCCACCAAGGCCTATATTGCCGCCCTGGAGGACGGCCTCATGACGGTGGACGAGGTCAACGCTTTCGTCAACAGCCCCGCCGCCGCTGGCGTGTTCGGCGACAAGCTGGGCGAGATGCAGGCCCATGCCAAGGCCCTGAAGGACTCCGGCGCGCAGTACTGTGACTGCGACGCCTGCAAGCTGGCTAAAGAGATCCTGGATGACAAGGAGTATCTGGTCAAGAAGTCCGTGTGGATCTTCGGCGGCGACGGCTGGGCCTATGACATCGGCTACGGCGGCCTGGACCACGTGATCGCCTCCGGCGAGGACGTCAACATCTTCGTCTTTGATACCGAGGTCTACTCCAACACCGGCGGCCAGGCCTCCAAGGCCTCCAATATCGGCCAGGTGGCCCAGTTCGCCGCCGCCGGCAAGCGGATCTCCAAAAAGTCCCTGGCCGAGATCGCCATGCAGTACGGCTACGTGTATGTGGCCCAGGTGGCCATGGGCGCCAACCCCAACCAGACCCTCACCGCCATCCGGGAGGCCGAGCAGTATCACGGGCCCTCCCTGGTCATTGGCTACTCCCCCTGCGAGATGCACTCCATCAAGGGCGGCATGACCAACTGCCAGGGCGAGATGAAAAAGGCTGTGGAGTGCGGCTATTGGAACCTGTTCCGGTACAACCCCGCCAACAAGGCCGAGGGCAAGAACCCCTTCACCCTGGACTCCAAGGCCCCTGCGGGCGGCTACCAGGAGTTCCTGATGAACGAGGCCCGGTACTCCTCCCTCACCCGCTCCTTCCCCGACCAGGCCGAGGCCCTCTTCCAGCAGAACGAAGAGGCCGCCAAGGAGCGCTACGAGCATCTCACCCGCCTGGTGGAGCTCTACAAGTAAGAAGTCCGCAAGTCCCCCACAGCGGCCTCTTCGGGGGTCGGCACAAAAGGCAGAATTCTCTTGTCAGACTGCGCCCCCCGGAGCCCTATGGCTCCGGGGGGCGCAGTTGCTGTCCGCCCGGCAGGGTTATTTTTCTCTGTGATAGGAGATACTTACAGAGAGACACGGAGGAGCGCGGGGTGTGCCGTCGTTTCCTCTCAAATTTCTCTGCAAAGGACGGAATTGCGACAATGAAAGCAGTTATTCTGGCGGGCGGGGAGGGAACGCGGCTGCGCCCCCTCTCCCTGGGGCTGCCCAAGCCCATGACGCCGCTGTTCGACCGGCCTGTGATGGCCCATATCCTCAACCTGCTGCGCCGCAGCGGCATCACCGACATCGCAGTTACGCTGCAATATATGCCCCGAACGGTGATCGACTACTTTGGAGACGGCGAGGCCTATGGTGTGCGTCTCCACTACTACGTGGAGGAGGAGCCCCTGGGGACGGCGGGGGGTGTCAAGCGCTGTATGCCCTTTCTGGGCGAGGATGACTTTCTGGTTATCAGCGGGGACGCGGTGTGCGACCTGGATCTGACCGCCGCCATGGCCTTTCACCGGACCCGGCGCTCGGCGGCCACGCTGGTGCTCCACCGCCACCCCGCCCCCCTGGAATACGGCCTGGTCCTCACTGACGGAGAGGGCCGGGTGGAGCGCTTTATCGAAAAGCCCGCCTGGGGCCAGGTGCTCACCAACATGGTCAATACCGGTATCTATCTTCTGACCGCCCGGGCCATGGCCGCCGTACCCGAGGGGCGGCCCTATGACTTCGGCAAGGACCTGTTCCCCGCCCTGCTGGAACGGGGCGAGCTCCTGTATGGCTGCGTGCCCGACGGCTATTGGCGGGACATGGGGGACTGCGCGGCCTATCTGGACTGTGTGGCCGACGCCCTCTCGGGCAAGGTAAAGCTGGATTTCGGCGTCCCCCGGGTGGCCCCCGGCGTCTGGTCGGCCAGCCCCATCCCGGAGGGGGTGGACGTGGTGCCCCCCTGTTACCTGGGCCCCCGGGTGGAGTTGGGGACAGGCTCCCTCATCGGCCCTCACGCCGCCCTGGGTATGGGGAGCACGGTGGGGCGGCGGTGCCTGATTCAGCGTTCAGTACTCCATGGGGCGGCGGCGGCCGACCGGGCCACCCTCTATGGGGCAGTGCTCTGCCGGGGGGCCTCCGCCGGGCGGGGGAGCGTCCTCAACGAGGGGACGGTGCTGGGGGAAAACGCCTCGGCGGGGGATCAGACTGTCCTGATGGAGCGGGTCAAGGTGTGGCCCAACCGGACGGCGGCCCCCGGGGCCCGGCTCACCGCCTCCCTCACCACCGGAGGGCTGCGTGAGCCCGTCAAGTGCGGCGACGGCGGCGTGATCCGGGGCATTGTGGGCGAGGAACTCACTCCGGAACTGATGGTCCTTCTGGGAAGCGCCCTAGGGGAGGACGGCCAGGCCGGACTGGCCTGGAGCGGCGGCGAGGGGGCCCGGATGCTGGCCCATGCGGCGGCCAGCGGGCTGGCCTCGGCCGGCTGCCGGGTACTGCTCCACGACGCACCCTCCCCTGCTGCCTGTGCCTGGGCGGGGGGATACCATGGACTGCCGCTCTCCCTCTTTGTGGAGCAGGTGGAGGACCGGGGGTATCTCCATCTGTTCGACTCCCGGGGTCTGACCCTGAACCGGGACCGCCAGCGCAGGCTGGAGGGGGCGCTTCTCCGGGGGGAGCAGACTCGGGTGCCCGCCGGGCGGGTAGGCCGCCTGGAGCGCCTGACCGGCCTTCAGGCGGCCTATGCCGCCGACGCTGCCCGGCGCGCCCAGTTGTCGGAAGCGCCGCTCCGGCCGGTTCAGGTGTCGGCGCCCGGCCGGGCGCCGGCAGACCGGGCGCTGGCCGCCGCCCTGGAGCGCCTGGGCTGTACGGTGTACCGGGAGCGGCGGATGGGGCTGCCCGCATTTCAGACGGAACACGGTGGCTTCTATCTGCTGGCCTGGGACGAGGAGGGGGAGCCGGTGAGCAGCGAGGCGCTGCTGGCTGTGACGGCCCTCATCGAATATGAGCAGGGCGGGCGGGTTCTGGCGGCGCCTCCGGCGGCCCCGGCGGCGCTGGAGACGCTGGCTGAACGCTTTGGGGGGACCGTACTCCGGCTGGGCCGCGACGGCCCGGAGGCGGAAGCACGCTATGCGGCGCTGCCCTGGCTGCGGGACGGGGTCTTCGCGGCCTGCCGGATCTGCGCCCGGATGGGGCTGACGGGGGAGCGCCTGCGGGCGCTGACAGGGAAGCTTCCCCCCTTCCGGACAGCCAGCCGGGAGGTCCCCCTGTCCGGCGGGCGGGGCGCGGTGATGCAGGCCATAGCCGGAGCCCACCCTGCCGCCCGATCCGCCGGAGAGGGCCTGCGGCTGCGCACCGGCGGCGGCTGGGTGTATATGACGCCCCTGACCCGCCGCTCCGCCCTCAAGGTGGTGGCCGAGGGGCCCGATACGGAGACCGCCGCCGAGCTGTGCGATTTTTACGCCGGACAGATTCAGCGCTTGGATCTTCAACAGAGGGATTAAAACGGGCCTCCAGGGCTGCTGGCGGCAGGGGCTTGCGGAGGCTCCTCCCCCGCAGGGACGCGCCTGCGCGGCGGGCGCGCCCCTTTTCCCCAAACGGGGTGGGAAGGGGTCCAGGGCCGGAGCCCTGGACCCGGGGGCCGGATGACCGGTACGGTCTTCGGGGGACTCCGTGACCGGCAGCCGCTGCCCACCGGTTCGGATGTTTCGCGTCGTGACCGGCGGCGTCCAGGCCGCCCGGGACCCCGTCGTTCCAGGATTCTTCTCTTCCCCCTTTCGCTATAAAAAGAAAGGGACCCCAGCTGGATGCCCGTTTCCCTCTGAAAAATAGAGGTATACTTTTCCTCAAAACCGTGGTATACTATAAAAACCGATTATGGCTTTATGTGCGCACCGGCGCACTTGAGATAAGGCAGGACACGGTGGGAATAGCGCATTGAAGAGCGGCGAAGGACGATCCCCTTTTCCGGCGAGGCAGGGCTGGAACGGGCAGGACGCTGTCGCCCTTGTTTTGCTGTGCCCCCGCGTCCATACATACCCAATGCGATACAAAGATTACGAATTAAGGAGTGTCAGACAACAATCATGGCAGAAAAATTGAAAATCATCTCCCTGGGCGGTCTCAACGAAATCGGCAAGAATCTCACGGTCTACGAATACGGCGGGGACATGATCGTGGTGGATGTGGGCATGGGCTTCCCCGATGACGATATGTACGGCATCGACGTGGTGATCCCCGATTTTACCTACCTCATCAAAAATAAGGATCGCCTTCGGGCCATTTTCCTCACCCACGGCCACGAGGACCACATCGGTTCCCTCCCCTATCTGCTGCGGGATGTGCAGGCCCCTATCTACGCCACCCGCATGACGGCCGGCCTGGTCAAGCTCAAGCTGGAGGAACACCGCCTGCTGGACAAGACCAAGCTCATCACCTGCGAGTGCGGCGAGGTGGTCAAGGCGGGGAAATTCTCTGTGGAATTCATCCACGCCAACCACTCCATCGCCGACGCTGTGTGTTTTGCCGTCAAGTGCGGCGCGGGCACCTGCGTCCACACGGGGGACTTTAAGATCGATCCCACCCCTGTCTCCGGCGGGATGATCGATCTGGCCCGCCTGGGTCAGCTGGGCAAGGAGGGCGTGCTGGCCCTGCTGTGCGACTCCACGAATGTGGAGCGCCCCGGCTTTACCAAGAGCGAGCGGTGCGTGGGGGCCTCCTTCGACGCTCTCTTCCGGGGCTGCGACCAGCGGATCATCGTCACCACCTTCGCCTCCAACGTGGACCGTATCCAGCAGATCATCGACGTGGCCGCCCGCTATGGACGTAAGGTGGCCGTCACCGGGCGCTCCATGGAGAACGCCATGAAGGTCTCCACCGAGCTGGGGTATATGACCGTCCCCGACGGCACCCTGGTGGACCTGGCCCACATTAAGAGCCTGCCCAAGAACAAGATCTGCATCATCACCACCGGCAGCCAGGGCGAGACCATGTCCGCCCTCACCCGGATGGCCTACTCTACCCATAAGCAGGTGGATATCCAGGCCGGCGACCGGGTGATCATCTCGGCCTCCGCCATTCCGGGCAACGAGAATGCCATCGGCAACGTGGTTAACGAGCTCTACCGCAAGGACGCCGAGGTGGTCAATGAGCGGGAGGCCTCTCTCCACGTCTCGGGCCACGCCTGCCAGGAGGAGCTGAAGATCATCCACGCCCTGGTCAAGCCCAAGTTCTTCATCCCCGTCCACGGCGAGCAGCGGATGCTGAAGGTCCACGCCAAGCTGGCCCAGCAGATGGGTATGGATCCCAAAAATATCGTCATCAGCGACGTGGGCAAGGTGATCGAGCTCACCCCGGGCTCCGCCCGGATCAACGGCACTGTGCCCGCCGGGCGGGTCTTTGTGGACGGCTACGGCGTGGGCGACGTAGGCAGCGTGGTGCTGCGGGACCGCAAGCACCTGGCTGAGGACGGCATGATCGTGGTGGTGGTCTCCATGTCCGGCGAGGACGGCAGCGTGGTCTCCGGCCCCGATATCATCACCCGCGGATTCGTCTACGTCAAGGAGTCCGAGGGGCTGATGGAGGAGCTGCGCCGGGTGGCCGTCCGGGCGCTGGAGAACTGCCAGCGGGACTGCTGCACCGACTGGGCCGCCATCAAATCGGAGATCAAGGGCGACCTCTCCAACTTCCTCTACAAAAAAACCAAGCGCAACCCTATGATTCTTCCGGTCATTATGGAGGTCTAGGCGTTGGTTTTTGGGGGTTCCGGCGTGAGCCTGGCTTCTCTTTTCCAGCCGCCTGCCCGTTCTGGGGGCAGGCGGCTGCGTCCAGACGCAAAAAAGCGCTGTCCTGCGGTTTTCCACAGGACAGCGCTTTTTCATACATCCGTACATTAGGACCGCTTCAGTCGGAATTTAGACACCAGGTCCTTCAGCATGGCCGCCTGGCCGGATAGCTCCTCGCTGGCGGCGGCGCTGTTCTCGGCCGTCGCCACATTGGACTGCACCACCTGGGAGATCTGCCCGATCCCCTGGGTAATCTCGGCCGCATTGGCGGCCTGCTGCTGGGTATAGGCCGCGATGCCGTTGATGAGACCGTCCATCTCGTCGGCGTGGGCCACCACCTCCAGCATGGATGCCGAGGTGTCCTGGGCGGCACGGACGCCCTCTTCCATGGAGTCTACCGTCTGACCCAGCAGCATAGTGGTCTCCTGGGCGGCCGCAGAGGACTTTCCGGCCAGCATCCGCACCTCGTCTGCCACGACGGCAAAGCCCTTTCCGGCGGCGCCCGCACGGGCGGCCTCCACGGCGGCATTCAAGGCCAGTATATTGGTCTGGAATGCAATATCCTCTATGGTCTTGACAATCCGGTGGATCTCCGTGGACCGCTCGCTGATCTTCTGGATCACTCCCGTCATGTTCTCCATCTTCCCATTGCTCGAGAGCAGGGCGCTCTTCACCAGCTGGGAGAGGCGGCTGGCCTCCTGAGCGCCCCGGGCGATCTTCTGGACGCTGACGGACACAGAGTTGATGTGCCCAGCCAGAGAATCCACCTCGGACGCCTGCTCCGTGGAGCCCTGGGACAGGGCCATGGCGCCGGTGGAGACCTGATCCGCCCCGGCCGCCACATCCCGGGACGAGGCCTGGAGCCGGCCCATGACGTCATTGAGCCGGTAGGAGATCTCGTCCAGAGAATCCCTGATTTTGGAAAACTCTCCGGTGTAGTCCAGCTCCAGCGTAAAGGCCAGGTTGCCCCCGGCGATCTCCCGCAGCTTTTCCGCAATCTCGTTGATGTACGCGACATAATCCCGAAGCCGGACCGCCACCTGATTGAAGTTCCCGGCCAGGACCCCCAGCTCGTCCCCGGATTGGTAGCGGATGGTCTGGTCCAGCTCGCCCCCGGCGATTCGGGTGGCGGCCCGGCTCAGCTCCGCCACCGGCCGGCCGATGATCCGCCGGACCTGGAGCGCCACCAATGCCACCATGGCGGCCACCGCCAGGACAGCCACCAGCAGCATACTGACCGTCAGCTGGTGGAGCTCCCGCAGGACCTCTCCCCGGGACACGTAGGCCACCGCCGTCCAGTCGCTGCCCGGGACCTGCTCCACCTGGATGTAGGTATTTCCATAGGTGGACAGCCCGATCCGGCCGGCCGCCAGCTGGTCGCTGACGTATTGGTACATCCCGCCGGGCACCTCGCTCAGCTTCTGTCCGGTGATCTCCGGCTCCCGGTGGCCGATGATGGTATCGGTCCGGTTGTCCACTAGGAAGATGCCGCCGGTCTCCTCCAGCTGGACACCGCTTACAATTTTGGAGATGGAGTCCAGGTATACGTCGGCCGCAGCCACGCCCCGCACCGCACCGCTGCGGGTCTTCAGAACGCCGGACGCCCCTACCACATAGGACTGGCTGTCCTCGTCAAAGTACACATCACCCAGGATAAAGGTCTCGGAATTCAGTCCGTCCTGATACCAGCTCTTGGACGAGGCGTCAAAGTCCGGCCCCGGTACAAAGGAGGCGTGGTACAGGGCGCCGTCGGTCATGGCCACGTACAGCCCGGCGGGATAGGCCTCGTTCTGATCCACTGTGTGCCGGATGTAGTCCATCAACTGGTCCACGTCCATGTCCTCATATTCGATGGTATCCCGCTGGGCCTCCAGCATGGTCAGGGTTCCGTTCATCCACGCCCGGGTCTCCTGGATCGTCCGGCCGGTGGTGGTTTGAAGCAGGTCCTCGCTCTGCTCCAGCAGAGTACGGGACATCTGAACATAGACCACCGCCAGCAGAACCGCCATGGCGATGACGATGCTCCCCACGATGGCTACCATCAGCTTCCCGGTGATGCCCATCCCGCGGCGCACCGTCCTCTTGGTCTGAGCCGCCGTATTGTTTCTGGCTTTCATCTCTCTCACTTCCCAATCAAGGATGTTCGTTTCCACCCAACGCCGCCCCGCCATTTTTAGAATTTTTTGTATTACTATCCTAAAATTAGTATCGCAGCTTAAAGGCATATTTATCATATCAGGGTTGGACCGGAAACGCAAGTTTTTAGCATAAAAAATCCAAGAAATCCCCAAGCTCTATGAAAATGCGCCCCCGTCCGCCGGACGGGGGCGCATCGCTTCCCTACAAAATCTCCATGGCGGCCAGATAGCCGGCGCGCACCGCGTCGCCCATCTTGGCCACGTGATCACAGTCTCCAATGGTGCGGACGGGGATGTCCCCGGCCAGGCCCCGGATGGACGCCACCGACTCCGCGTTGGGCTTCATGCCCATGGAGAACACGCAGGTGTCGGCGGGAATGAGGCGCTCTGCCCCACCCTGCTCCACCCGGACGCCGCCTGGCTCGAAGGCCAGGCATCTGGCCCCCAGGATCTGACGGATCCCCCGGGCATCCATGGCCTCGAGCAGGGCGTTGCGGTAGTAGCCGAAGGTCTCGAACGCCATCATATCCCGCATCTCCAGGACAGTTACCGTCCGGCCCTCAGCGGCCAGGAACAGGCCCACCTCACAGCCCACCAGGCCGCCGCCCACCAGGACCACCTGCCTGCCGATTTTGTCCAGGCTCCGGTAGGCTGTGAGGGCGTCCATGGCAGTCTCAATGCCGGGAATGGGGGGCACGGCGGGATGTCCGCCTACTGCCGCCAGAATGGTGTTGGGCCTGACCTCCTCCAGCAGCTCCCGGGTGAGCGTGGTGTTCAGGCGGATGTCTGTGCCGCACCCCCGGGCCTCCCGGATCAACAGGTCCTTGAAGCTGCGCAGGTCCGTCTTATCTCCGTCGGTGTCGGTGAAGTTCATGGTGCCGCCCAGCACGGCCGCCTGCTCCACAAGCACGGCCCTGTGTCCCCGCTCAGCACAGGTGATGGCGGCCTGGAGCCCGCCGGGCCCGCCGCCCACGATCAGCACCCTCCGGCTGCCCTGGGGTGCAGGCATTTTCTCGGGGAAGAACAGGAAGCCGGTCTTGGGGTTGATGGCACACCTGCCCATGGAGGCGGGGGAGTAGATCTTGTCGGCCTCCTCGGGGCCGATCTTCTCCCACAGGGGGATGTCGGTCTTGTGTTCACAGAAGCCGGGGTAGCACTGGAAGCACCGCACGCAGCGGCGGATGTGGTCCGCCTGGCCGTTTTGGGCCTTGTTGGGGAACTCCGGGTCGGCGAAGCCCTGGCGGCCCATCTCGATAAAATCCGCCTTGCCGGCGGCCAGCACCTCCTCGCACTGCTCGGGGTTGTTGAAGCCGCCGATGACCGCCACCCTGGACTGCTTCACCGCCGCCTTTACCCTGGCGGCAAACTCCACATTGTAGCCGTGGGGCTCCAGGAAGGAGGTAAAGGTGTGCGTCCGACTCCCCGCCCACTTGAGGCCGTTGGAGATATGGATGATGTCGGCCTTGCCGTCAATGCACTTGCAGAACGCCACCGTGTCCTCGATCGTCATGCCCCCGGGCACGCCGTCCTCGGCCGAGAAACGCAGCTCCAGCACCATGTCCTCGCCGATGGCCGCCCGCACGGCGTCCAGCAGCATGATGGGGAACCGGGCCCGGTTCTCCATGGAGCCGCCAAACTCGTCGGTACGGTGGTTGGTCCAGGGAGAGACGAACTGCTGCATATTGAACCCGTGGCCCCCGTGGACCAGCACCCCGTCAAATCCGCACACCCGGGCATACTTGGCGATGTTATAGTAGTCCCGGCACACCTTCTCCATCATGGCCCGGTCCATTGCCTTGACCTCCACGCCGTCCTCCCGGACATAGCCGTCGGGGCCCCAGGGCTCATAGGGCGGGTTGTGCTCGGCCCTGGCTCCCTCGTGGCAGAACTCCAGGTAGCACAGGGCCCCATGCTTTTTGATGCGGCCGGCGTACTCCTTCATGGCCTCGAAGTCGGGGCCCTCGTACCGGGTAAAGTCCAGGTGATGCTCGTAAAAGAGGGCGGTGCCCTCCTCGCCGTTCACCGGGTGCTCGCCGGTGGATACGCAGGCAAAGCCTCCCTTCGCCCGGTTCTCCACCATGCGGTAGACGTTCTCGCGCATCTCCGGGATGGTAAAAATGGAGTGGGCGAACATGGTGGGGGCGGCGATCAGCCGGTTTTTGTAGGTCTTGCCCCGAATGGTCAGGGGGCTGAAGAGATGGGGATAGCTGTTCATGATTCCGCTCCTTTCAATCCGTCTGTTTAGGGTTTCCGCCTGCTGTACCGCACTGGCCGGCATCCCGGCCCAATACACGCCGATCCCCTGCGCAGGTTTTGTACTGTCCGTGCAGTAGTGAGGGATAGGTTTGCATATTGGATCAGATCTCCAGGACGTACCGCTCATAGGCGTTGATGATGGTAGTGTCCCCCCGGCGAATCACCCGGGGGCGCTCCGCGTGATAGGTGGTGTGGACATGCCCATGGACCAGGTACTGCGGGTGGTACTGGTCCATGAGGCGCAGCAGGCAGGCAAAGCCCCGGTGGGCGTGGTCCTCCCCGTCGCCGCAGCCTTGGGCGGGGGCGTGGGTGATCACAAGGTCCACCCCCCCGGCCCGGCGGAGCTGGAACCACAGCCGCCGGATCCGGCGGGCCATCTGTCCCTCAGTATACTGGTGGGGCCCCCCGCTGTACCAGATACTCCCGCCTAGGCCCAGAATGCGCAGGCCGTTAAAAATCACCAGCCGGTCCTCGATGCACTCGCAGCCCTCCGGCGGGCGGATGTCGTAGGTCTGATCGTGGTTGCCGTGGACGTAGAACAGGGGCATCCGGCCCATGGTCACCAGAAAGGATAAGTACTGGGCGTGGAGATCCCCGCAGGACAGGATCAGATCGTAGCCATCCAGCCGCCCCGGCTGGTAGTAATCCCACAGGTACTCGCTCTCCCGGTCGGAAATCAGCAGCAGCTTCACAGGATCAGCCCCTCTTTCTCCGGCGGGATCTGGTCCCGGTAGACTCCCTGGAGGCGGACGATAGGCTGGGACATGGGCAGGAGCTGATCATAGGAGGGAATCTCTCCCTCCACACAGGCGCACAACCAGTCCATTTGCAGAATCTCCTCCGGGGAGAGGGGGCGGCTGCCGTCGCTGCGCAGCAGGCCGCTCTGGTCCCGGATGGGCCGCTGGAAGGGCAGGATGGACCGGTCGATGACCCCCTGGCGCAGAATTTCCGCCAGCTGCCGGACCCCGGCCGGCAGCAGATCGCCCAGCAGGATGTCCACAGCCCGGCTGCTCATGCCCCACCAGTAGTTGACCGCCTTCCCCTGGCTGGAGCTCAGGGCGTCCCAGCTGCCGCCTAAGATGCTGCGTACCAGCCGGACGTAGACGTTTCCCCAGTGCCAGTAGGGGGAAACCAGGGACCGGAACCCCCCGCCCCGCACCTGACACAGCCCCCAGGGCTCCCGGATCCGGTCCGGCGTAGGGAGATCCCGGTTGGAGATGAGGGTGATCCCCGCCCGGGCCAGGCGCTCCATGGCGTCCTCCTCCACGCAGGACCACCGCAGATGGATCCGCACGTCCGGATTGGTCAGCTGGGCCCCCAGGGCAAAGGCATTGATCCCTGCGGGAACCCCAAAAATGGGGCTGCTGGCCACATAGCCGATCTGCCCGTCCCGGCTCATGATCCCGGCGATGGCCCCGGTGATGAACTTCCCCTCGTAGATACGGCCGTAGTAGGTCCGAACGCCGGTATAGGGCATGAAGACCGAGCAGTTGAGGATGCGGAGATCGGGGTATTGGGCGGCCGCCTTCCGGCAGGCGCCGATAAGGGGCGGCGTGGTGGCGATGATCACCTGCGCGCCCCGCGCCACGGCGGTCTCGATGGCGTCATTGGCCTCCTCGCCGGGGCGGACGCCGTCAAAGCGCTGGACTGTCACCTGATCCTCCATGACGGTCTCCAAGTACTGCCGGCCCAGGTCGTGGGCCCGGGCCCAATCGCTCTCCTCCGGCAGGTGGTCGCTGAGGAAGGCCACATCCAGAC
Organism: uncultured Flavonifractor sp.; assembly: GCA_947649225.1. Classification (GTDB taxonomy): domain Bacteria; phylum Bacillota; class Clostridia; order Oscillospirales; family Oscillospiraceae; genus HGM12998. The sequence goes on along the minus strand of CANSQX010000032.1, from coordinate 11,831 downwards.
GGCCCGGCCGGGGCTTGAACAGACGGCCCAGCAGGCCGCTCTCCCGGCCCTCCTGGTCCTCCTGGGTCTCCTCGGTGGTCACCGAGATAGGTTCGGGCTGGGCCAGCCCCCTCACGTCGGGCCAGACCGCCCGGAGGGTCTTCATCAGCTGGGCGGCCGGGATGCTCTGGAGCTCGTCAAAGGAATAGACCTTGAGCCAGATCAGCAGGGCGTCCGCCGCCGTGACGGGCAGAGCGCCGCCCCCCAGCTTCTGAAACGGGGCCTGAAAAAAGGTGAAGCCCGACGTGAACAACCGCCGCTCCTCTTCGGTCCACACGTGGTCCGGTTCGTAGCCCAGGGCAGTCTGAAGCTTGGCAAAGCTGCCCGGACGGGTAAACCGGACCTGATACAGCCCCGTCAGCTGGTAGTGCTGCATGAACTCGTAGTAGGACTGGATCTCGGGCTCCTCCGACCAGACGGGGACCATCCGGATTACGTCGGCGGGGATGGTGAGGGCCTCGTAGCTCTTCAGGACGCTGACCCGCTTGTTGCCCTCCTGGACAAAGAAGCGGCCCAGGTACTCGTAGCAGCGGATGGGCTCCCGGATGCCCTCGTCCCCCAGGTGGGCCTGGCAGAGATCCATCCATTTGACGGCAAATTCCGTGTCCGGGTCCAGCAGAGGCATGAAATCCGCCGAGAAGGCGGAGCGCCGCCCCTGGGTCTTGGTCCCCGTGATCTGATCCACGGGGATCTCCACCACACCCAGCTCCGCCTGCCCGGCCGTCATGGCCTCGCTCAGAATCTCGTCCAACACCTGGGGGTAGGGATAGCGGCCCTGGAGCACACAGGTCTTGTAGGTCCTGCGCCCCCGCTTCAGCGCCCGGACGTATTGGTCCATGGCCTCCTTCCGGCTCATGGAGATGCCCCCTCTCCTGGGATAACTCCCAAAATCCGCCGCCACCCGGGTCTGCGCCGGGACCGGCAGCCTCTCTGCTACAGCATAGCACACCCCGCCCCCGGAGGCAAGCCCCCTCTGGACAGAAGAAGCCCCCGCCGGACCGCCCGGCGGGGGCTCTCACGCTGTCGAAAAAGGCGGCGCTTGTTCCATAGGGCGGCTTGCCTTTGGCGTCTGCACCTTCCTTTATCCGGTTGTCTGGCCTGCTCCCGGCAATGTTGCCGCGCAAACCGGCGGTTTGCGCGAATTTTTTACCCTGCGAAGCTCTCCTCCACAGCGGCCAGTGTGGCGGCCAGATCGGCCTCTGTATGGGCAGACGAGACGAACATGGCCTCGAACTGGGCGGGCGCCAGGGCGACCCCCTGCTCCAGCATCCTGGCAAAATACCGGGCGTAGGCCGCCGTATCGCTCCCCTTGGCGTCGGTAAAGGTGGTCACTGCGGCGGGGGTAAAAAAGGGTGAGACCAGCGAGCCGATCTGGTTCACCGCCACGGGCGTCCCGGACCGCTCCGCCGCCGCCCGCATCCCGGCGGCCAGCCGGGCGGCATAGTCCCCGATCTGCCGGTAGATCTCCGGGTGGGTCCGGAGCCAGCGGAGCTGGGCCAGCCCGGCGGCCATGGCCACGGGGTTGCCCGACAGGGTGCCCGCCTGATAGACCGGCCCGCAGGGGGCCACCTGCTCCAGCAGGGCCCGGCTCCCGCCGTAGGCCCCCACCGGCATCCCGCCGCCGATGATCTTGCCGAAGGTCACCAGGTCGGCCCGCACGCCGAAGTAGTCCTGGGCCCCGCCCAGTCCCAGCCGGAAGCCGGTGATCACCTCGTCGAAGATGAGGAGGACCCCGTTTTTGTCGCACAGGGCCCGCAGGCCTGGCAAAAAGCCCTCCTCTGGGCGGACCACACCCATGTTGGCGGCCACCGGCTCCACAATCACGGCGGCAATCCGGCCCGGGTGGGCGTCGAAGAGGGCCTCCACGCTGGACAGGTCGTTGAACCGGGCGGTAAGGGTGTCCCGGGCCACCCCTTCGGGTACGCCGGCCGAGGAGGGGTGCCCCCCCGCCAGGGCGGAGGACCCAGCGTTGACCAGCATGGCGTCGCTGTGGCCGTGGTAACAGCCCTCGAACTTGACGAGCTTGTCCCGGCCGGTGGCCCCCCGGGCCAGCCGCAGGGCGGACATCACCGCCTCGGTGCCCGAGTTCACCATCCGCACCATCTCGATGTGGGGCACCAGCTCAATGATCAGCTCCGCGATCTCAATCTCCCGCTCTGTGGGTGCGCCGAAGGAGAGTCCGTCCTTCACCGCCCGCTCCACTTCCTCCCGGATGGCCGGGTGGTTGTGGCCCAGGATCATGGGCCCCCAGGAGCACACATAGTCAATGTAGGACCTCCCTCCGGCGTCGTAGATCCGGGAGCCCTCGGCCCGGGTGATAAAGCGGGGGGCCATGCCCACCGCCCGGTAAGCCCGCACCGGAGAGTTGACTCCTCCGGGCAGGACCCGCCGGGCCCGCTCAAAAAGCGCTTCCGAGCGTTCCATCAGCCAATATCCCCCCTTTTCATGGCCTGGGCCAGTTCTTTCGCATAGTAGGTAATGAGCATACCGGCCCCAGCCCGGAAGACGGACAGGGCGCTCTCACACATGATCCGGTGCTCATCCACCAGCCCGGCCGAGGCGGCGGCCTTCATCATGGCGTACTCGCCGGACACGGAGTAGGCGCAAAGGGGGAGGGCGAAAGAATTGGCGCACTCCCGGATGATATCCAGATAGGCCAGGGCGGGCTTGACCATGAGAAGATCGGCCCCCTCCTCGATATCCAAGGCGCACTCCCGCAGAGCCTCCCGCCGGTTGTGGGGGTCCATCTGGTAACCCCTGCGGTCTCCGAAGGCGGGGGCCGACCCGGCGGCAGTGCGGAAGGGACCATAGAAAGCGGAGGCGTACTTGGCGGAGTAGGCCAGGATAGGGACTTCCTGGAGGCCGTGGCGGTCCAGTACGCCCCGGATGGCCCCCACCCGGCCGTCCATCATGTCGGAGGGGGCCACCATATCGGCCCCGGCCTGGGCGTGGGAGAGGGCAGTCTGGGCCAGGATGGTGAGGGTGGGGTCGTTGTCCACCTCCTGCCCCCGGAGGAGGCCGCAGTGTCCGTGGTCGGTGTACTCGCACAGGCACACGTCGGTGATGACGTAAAAATCTGGATAGGCGGCCTTAATTGTGCGGATTGCCTCCTGCACCACGCCGTGGTCCGCCCAGGCGGAGGAGCCCTCGGCGTCCTTCCGGGCGGGCAGGCCGAACAGAATGCAGCGTCCCACACCGGCCTCCAGGCACTGGGCGGCGGCTTCGGCCACGGCGTCCAGGCCGTAGTGGAACTGCCCAGGGAGGGATTCGATGGGACGGCGGCCCTTCAGGGTCTCATCCACAAAGATGGGGTAGATCAGGCTGTCCGGGGAGAGCCGGGTCTCCCGGCACATCCGGCGGACGGCGTCGTTTTTCCGCAGCCTGCGGGGACGGTGAAGCATATCCAAGGGGATTCCTCCTTTTTGCCCCTTGACGGGGGCGGCGGGTTTTGAGGGACAGCCCATCCTCCGCGGGTGTCCCCCTACAAGGCGCGCCTGCACGGCGGACGCCCCATTTCTTTGTAGAAAAGAACAATGGGGGAAGAGAAAACTTGAGAACGACGGGGGAACGGACGCCTCTACGGCAGCGGTCCCTGCCGGGCAGCCCTCTATTTCCCGGCGGTCTCCAAAATCGTCTCAATCAAAGCCTCCAAGGTGGCCTGCGCCGCCACCCGCACGGAAATGCCGTATTTCCGCGCTTCGGCGGCGGTCTGTTCGCCGATACAGATCCCAGTCACCCGGGACAGATCGGCCCCCGTCCCGACCGAGGACGCAAACCCCTTCACCGTCGAGGCGCTGGTAAAGGTCACCAGAGTCTCCGACCGCTGGACGCGGGCCCGCAGGGCCTCCGACCGGGGATTTTCATACCGGGTGGTATAGACCGCCACATCCGCAAACTCCGTCCCAGCCCGCTCCAGGGCCTCCGTCAGCGCGGGCGAGCTCTCGGCGGCCCGGAGGATCAGCACCCGCCCGGCAGCCCGGGCGGCCAGGCCCTCTCCCAAATGGGCGGCATCGTAGACCTCCGGCACATAGTCGGCCCGGAGGCCGTGGGCCCGCAGCGCCCGGCCGGTCCCCGGCCCGATGACCGCCAGCTTCACCCCGCCCAGGGCCCGGGCGTCCGCCCCCCGGCGCTCCAGACAGGCCCAGAGGGCCTCCGCCCCGGCGGGGCTGGTCAGAGCCAGCCACTCGTAATCCCCCAGCCGGTCCATCGCCCGTTCCATCGCCGGACAGGGGACCGTGGGAACCGTCTCGATACAGGGATACTCCAGCACGTCGGCTCCCAGCGCCCGCAGGCGGCCGGACAGGGCCCCCGCCCGCCCTGCGGGCCGGGTCACCACCACCGGAACCCCCTTCAGGGGCAGGGCGCCGAACCAGTCAAACTCCTCCGCCAAGGCGCACACCCGGCCCACCACAATCACCGCCGGGCTGGACACCTGCTCCGCCTCCGCCATCCGGGGCAGCCCGGCCAAGCTGGCCCCAATCCGCCGCTGGCGGGGGGTGGTCCCCCGCTCCACCACGGCGGCAGGGGTATCAGGGTCCATGCCGGCCGCCAGCAGCCCGGCGCAGATCCGGGGCAGGGCGGTCACGCCCATCAGAAACACCAGGGTTCCCCCCGTCCGGACCAGCGCCTCAAAGTCGATCTCCAGCGCCTTGCCCGCCCGGGCGTGGCCGGTGATGATGTGCAGGGAGGAGCAGCAGTCCCGGTGGGTCACCGGGATGCCGCCGTAGGCCGGGACGGCGAGGGCCGAGGTCACTCCGGGCACCACCTGGAACGCCACCCTGTGGGCGGCCAGAAGCTCCAGCTCCTCGCCCCCCCGGCCAAAGAGGAAGGGGTCCCCCCCCTTGAGCCGCACCACGTCCTGGCCCGCCAGGGCCTTTTCCAGCAGAATGCGGCTGATCTCCTCCTGGGGCACCAAGTGGTGGGAGGACTCTTTTCCCACATTGATCCGCTCGGCCTGTTCCGGGATCAGAGCCAGAATCTCCGGGCCCACCAGACGGTCGTAGACCACCACCTGTGCCTTCTCCAGGGCCTCCCGGCCCTTCAGCGTCAGCAGGCCCGGATCCCCGGGGCCCGCCCCCACCAGCGTCACCCTGCCGCTCATATACGTCCCTCCTTCAGCCCTTGGGCCAGCTCCTCCGCCAGGGCCTCGCCCCGGTCCCGCGCTCCGAGGATTGAACCCCGGACCACCCCTCCGTCCTCCGCCTCATAGAGCCCGGTGAGCCGGAGCTGATCCCCCGACACGACGGCGTAGGCGGCCACCGGGGCGGTGCAGCCCCCGTCCAGGCGGCGGACAAAGGCCCGCTCCGCCCGGGCGCAGTCGGCGGCAACCTGGTCGTTCACGCAGTCCAGGAAGGAGGCATCGGTCCCCGCCCGGACCTGGACGGCCAGGATCCCCTGTCCGGCGGCTGGGATCAACTCCTCCGGCGCAAAATACCGGCCAATCCGCTCCGCCAAGCCCAGGCGCTTCAGCCCCGCCCCCGCCAGCACCAGGGCGGAGAACTGCCCCTCGTCCAGCTTGCGCAGCCGGGTCAGCACATTACCCCGGACGGGCGCGATCTCCCTGCCGGGAAAGATCCCTGCCAGCTGCACCCGCCGCCGGGCGGAGGCGCAGCCAATGGGCCGCAGCCGGTCCAGACAGCCGATCCCCTCGGGCAGGACCAGCACGTCCCTGGGGTCCTCCCGGGCCGAAAAGGCGGCCAGGGGCAGGTCCTCGGGCAGATCCATGGGCAGATCCTTGCAGCTGTGGACCGTCAGATCCACCTCCCCCGCCCGAAGGGCGGCGTCCAGCTCCTTCACAAAGAGCCCCTTTCCCCCAATCTCCTCCAGGGTGCGGTCTAGAATGCGGTCGCCAGTGGTCTTCATGGTCACCAGCTCCAGCTCCAGCTCTGGATGGGTGCGCCGGATGGTCTCCATGACCAGCCAGGACTGGGCCACGGCCAGGGCGCTCTCCCGGCTGCCCACGCGAATGGTCCTTGTACTCATGTTAGCTCCTCCAGCGTTGTGCGGACGGCCCGGGCGGCCCGGGCGGTGAGGGCGTGGTCCCCGTTCCGGGAGACCACCCCCGCGGTCAACTCCTCCGTCAGACACACGGCGGGAAAGTAGAAGGTGCAGGCTGCCGGGTCGTCGGCCACGCTGACCGGAATCCCCGCCGACCGGGCCTCCCGGCCCACGGCCTCGTTGACCGCCCGTTCCCCGGCGGCAGCCACGGCCAGCGCCGCCCCCGCCAGGTCGCCGGGAGCATAGGGCCGCCGCTCCCAGCGCACTCCTTCTACCGGCTCCCGCCAGTCGGGGGCGATCACAGTCACGTATGCCCCGAAGCGCAGCAGCACCTGGATCCGGCGGCAGGCCACTGTGCCGCCCCCCACCACTACGGCCCGCGCCCCCTCCAGGTCCACGAAGAGAGGAAATCTAGGATACGTCATGGCTGGCCTCCCTCTGGGGCAGCACCCGCCGTCCGGTGGTGTTGCCCCTGATTTTTCGGGCGCAGGCCCGCAGGGCGGCGGTGTCTAATGCCTCCGGGAGGCCCCCGGCCAGCAGCTCCACCGTCCGGCCTACTGCCAGCTCCACCAGCTCCTCCGGGTCCAGCCCGTCCGCCAGGGCGGGGGCGGTGAGCACCCGCTCCACCACGGAGGCCTTCACGTCCTCCAGGGCAGGAAGGCTGTCCCGGTAGCCGTACCAGCGGCGCAGGCGGTCCATGTGGGCCTCCAGGATTCCGGCGGCCCTTTCCAGGGCCTCCGGCCCGGCCCCCTGGCCCGGAGCCACCCCCAGAGTGTCCACATTGAGGAGGAAGACCCCCGGCAGATCGCCGATGCCCGGTTGAATATCCCGGGGGATGGCCAGATCGGCCAGCAAGCGGGGGGGGCTGGCCACAGCCCGGAACTCCGCCTCCCCCACGGTATAGTGGGGGCTGGTGGTGGCCGAGAGCAGCACCTCCGCACCCTCCATGGCGGCGTAGCGGTCCTCGTAGGGAACTACGGCGCACCCGGCGGGTACCACGGTCTCCCCGTGGCGGTAGGACCGCAGAGTGACGGCCACGGCGCACCCGGCGTCCCGCAGGAGGACAGCAGCCAGCCGCCCCATCTCCCCGTTGCCGATCACCAGGGCCCGCCGTCCGGCCAGCCCCCCGGCCCGCTCACCCAGGGCCTCCACCGCCCGGTGGGCTGCCGAGACCGGCAGGCTGGTCAGCCGCACCCGGCTGCGGACCTCCTTCCCCGCCGAGACGGCGGTGCGGAAGAGGGTCTCCAGCAGACTGTCTGTCCCTCCGGCCTCCCGGGCCAGAGCGGCGGCTGCCTTCACCTGGCTTAAAATCTGATCCTCGCCCCAGATCTGGGACTTCAGGCCGCAGGCCACCTCCATCAGGTGCCGGGCGGCCGCCTCCCCCCGACGGGTGACGAAGGCCTGGTCAAAGAGCGTGTACGCCACCCCGGCCGCTTCGCACAGCAGAGCCCCGGGCTGGAGCTCCTCCGCTCCCTCGGCCTCCGTGAGGTAGAGCTCGGTCCGGTTGCAGGTGGAGAGAAGCACGCACCCCCCTATCTCCGGCCGTCCGGCCAGGATGCGGAGCAGCTCTCCGGCCTGGGCCCGGGTGAAGGAGAGCTGCTCCCGCAGGGCGATGGGGGCCAGGGAGTAGTCCAGCCCGGACATGGCCAGCCTCACGGCTGCCCGCCCCCCTTCACCAGGACCACCGAGAAGTACCCCGCTCCGTCCTCCAGGTCCCGGAACCGGGGATAGACCCGCTCCCCCGCCATGCCGCAGCTCTCCACCAGGGCGGCCCGGTCCAGAAGGCCCGCCTCCTCCAGCTTATCCTGGAGCGCCCCGATCTCCCGGCCCGCTTTCATGAAGACCAGGTTGGCGTCCAGCCCCAGGCAGTCGTCCACCTCCTTGTGGGAGGCGGGGACAATCATCAGCCGTTCCGATCCCTCGCACAGGGACTCCCCCAGCCGGGCGGCGGCGGCGCAGAAGGAGGGGACGCCGGGGATCAGATGGGCCTCATAGCCCCGCGCCCGCACCTTCCGGTGGGTGTAGATGTAGGTGGAGTAGACCGTGGGATCCCCCAGGGTGATGAAGACCACCTGTTTGCCCTGGTCCAGCAGGGCACAGACAGCGTCGGCGTTGGCTGTATAGGCCGCCTCCAGGGCCGCCGGATCCCGGGTCATGGGGGCCGCGCAGGAGAGGAGCTCTTTGCCCTCCGCCAGCGCTCCCACGATGTTCAGTGCGGTCTTCTCGCCGCTTCCCTTGTCGGGGACAGCCACCACATCGGCCTCCTGGATGAGCCGGGCGGCCTTGAGGGTCAAAAGCTCCGGATCGCCGGGACCTACGCCCACGCCGTACAAAATGCCTCGTTCCATGTGCAGTTCCTCCATGTTCAGCACGCCTCGCGGGCGTGACGGGTAAAGACGGCCCGGACGCCGGGGATTTCCCCGATGCCCCGCAGGGTGCAGGAGACGGCGTAGCCCGCCGCCTCCAGCCGGACGCGCCAGGAGCCGGGCTCCGGGCCGGCCAGGTCGTTTTTGGCATGGTCCCCGGCCACGATCATCAGGGGCCGGAGGGAGACCCGCCGGACGCCAGGGCGCTCCCGCAGCCGCTCCAGCACCTCGGGGAAGCCGGGGTAGCCCTCCACGGTGCCGATAACCACATCAATGCGGCCCAGGTCGTGGAGCATGTACTCCAGCTGGGTATAGGCCGCATTGGCGAAATGACCGGTGCCGTGGCCCATGTAGACCACCGCCTCCTCCGGGCAGGCGGGGGGCAGCTCGGCCAGGAGGGCCTGGGCGGTCTCCCGGTAGTCCGCCTCAGCTGTGAGAAGGGGTGCGCCAAAGGACAAGCGCTCCAATCTTCCGGTGAAGGGGGCGGCCTGGGCCCGCAGCTTGTCGTGCTCGTCCCCGTTCATAATGTGGGTGGGCTGGACCAGTACGTCGGTAAACCCGCGCTCCGTCAGCCCGGACAGGGCGGCGGGCACGTCGGGGATGTGCAGGCCGTCCCGCTCCGCCAGCTTGCGCAGGATCATGCCGCTGGTAAAGGCCCGGCAGAGGACGCGGTCCGGGAAGGCGGCCGCCAAGTCGCGCTCGATAGCGCCGATGGTCTTTTCCAGGGTGTCCAGGTGGCTGGTGCCGAAGGACACCGCCAAGAGGGCGCTCTTTTTCTCATTCATCGAATCTGCTCCTTTTTGCCCCTTGACAGGGGCGGCGGGTGTGGAGGACAGACCGTCCTCCGGGATGCGCCGGAACCTCCGGCAGGCGGCTAGAGGATTCCCCCTGCGCGGCGGGCCGCAGCGTGAAGAAATTTGCCGGTGGCAAATTTTCAGCGCAGGCCCGGCCAGCTATGCTGGCCGGGGGAAGCCGAAGGAAAGCGGCGGCGGACCTTTGCGGCTACGCCCCCGCCGAAGCCGCCCCCGGGGGGCTGGACTGCCCCTCCTATTCCCTGGCATTCCCAGACGCCAAATAGATCATCGCATTGCAGATCGCCGCAGCCACATTACTGCCGCCCTTCCGCCCGCGGGCGGCGATATAGGGCACATCCATAGCCATCAGGAGCTCCTTGCTCTCCACCACGTTGACGAACCCCACGGGCACCCCCACAATCAGCTCCGGCCGGAGCCTGCCGGCCCCGGCCAGCTCGCAGGCCCGCACCAGCGCCGTGGGCGCGTTGCCCAGCGCCAGAATCACCGGGCCCTCAAGGGCCTCCGCCCGCTCCATGGACACGGCGGCCCGGGTCACGCCGCGCCGCTTGGCCTCCTCCGCCACCTCCGGATCCGAGATGAAGCACTCCGCCCGGCCGCCAAACTTCTCCAGCACCCGCTTGTTGATCCCCGACCAGGCCATCCGGGTATCGGTGAGAATGGTGCATCCCCCCCGAATCGCCGCAACGCCCCGCTCCACCGCGCCGGGGGAAAAGCACAGGGTATCCGCATAGTCAAAATCCGCCGTGGTGTGGATCACCCGCTTGATCACCGGCAGCTGATCGGCCGGAAAGGTCCTCTCCCCCAGCTCGGCCGTGATGATCTCCATACTCCGGGCCTCGATCTCCGCAGGGGCCACCCGCTGTAATTCCACCTTCAAGCTCAAGCCCTCCCGTTCAGAATCTCATAAATCTGCTTCATATCCAGCGCCGCCCGCAGGCCGCTGGCCAGCTTGTCATACTGCCCCTGGGCGTAGGTTCCCCAGTCCTCGGCGGCGGCGGTCCCCACCAGCCCCTTGGCCGCCAGCAGGGCCCCCGCCAGGGCCGAGGCGCACTCCGCCCGGTCAAAGATGCCGTGGACATAACAGCCCCAGACATTGCCCGCCGCCGCGCCGTCGGTCTGCACCGCCCCGTCCTGCCCTGTGAAGGAGACCAGCGGCCCGGCCGCGCCGCCGGTGCGGCCCATGTGGATCTCATACCCCTCGAAGGGGACTCCGGCCAGGGGGGCGAACAGGCCCGACGGGACCTCGAACCGGCCGGCTACCCGGGTGCGGGTCTTCTCGCCCGCGCTCCGGAAGACCGTATCCACCGGCAGCAGTCCCAGCCCGGCCAGGGTACCGCCCTCCTCCGCCCCATCCGGGTCGGAGACGGTGCGCCCCAGCATCTGATAGCCGCCGCAGATGCCGATCACCGCCCCGCCCCGGGCGGCATGCTTGAGAATCAGGGTCTCCAGCCCGCTCTGGCGGAGCCAGCGCAGATCCCCCAGGGTGTTCTTGGTGCCGGGGAGAATCACCAGATCCGGACTTCCCCACTCCCCCGGACGCCGGACGTACCGGACCGACAGGTCCTCCAGCCGCTCCAGGGGGTTGAAGTCGGTGAAGTTGGACAGACGGGGCAGCCGGATCACCGCCACATCGATCCGCCCCGGTCCGGCCGCGCCCTCCAGCCGGGTCGAGAGGGAGTCCTCGTCGTCGATGTCCACATCCAGCATGGGGACCACCCCCAGCACCGGTTTGCCGGCCAGCTGCTCCAGCTGGACCAGCCCGGGCCGCAGGATCTCCGGGTCCCCCCGGAACTTGTTGATGATCAGCCCCTTGATCCGGGCCTGCTCGCCGGGCTCCAGCAGCTTCACTGTGCCGTAGAGGGAGGCAAACACGCCCCCCCGGTCGATGTCCCCGCACAGGAGCACCGGGGCGTTGGCCCGCCGGGCCATGCCCATGTTGACGATGTCGTCCTGCTTCAGATTGATCTCGGCGGGGCTCCCCGCCCCCTCGATGACGATCACATCGTACTCCGCCGCCAGGGAGTGGTAGGCCTCCATCACCGCCGGGATGAGGGTCTTCTTGTACCGGAAGTAGTCGGCGGCGGGCATAGTCCCCTGGGGAATCCCGTTGACGATGACCTGAGAGCCGGTGTCGTTGGTGGGCTTGAGGAGAATGGGGTTCATCCGCACGTCCGGCTCCACCCCGGCCGCCTCGGCCTGGACCGCCTGGGCCCGGCCCATCTCCAGTCCCGCCGCCGTGATGGCCGAGTTGAGGGCCATGTTCTGGGATTTGAAGGGGGCGGCCCGCAGGCCGTCCTGCCTGAAAATCCGGCACAGCCCCGCGCACAGCAGGCTCTTGCCCGCGTTGGAGGCCGTCCCCTGGATCATGATTGCCCTTGCCATGTCAATTCCTCCCCCAGGGCGGCCAGGAGCCGCCGGTTTTCAGGCGCCTCCCCCACGCACACCCGGTAGTAGTCGGGGCCCAGCCCCGGGTAATTTCCGCAGGCGCGGATCAGAATGCCCCGCTCCAGCAGCCGCGCCCGCAGATCGGTCCGCCCGGGGGCGCGGAAGAGCAGATAGTTGGCCTGTCCCGGCGTGACTTTCAGCCCCAGCTCCGCCAGCCCCGCCGCCAGGC
>CANSQX010000031.1 GCA_947649225.1 uncultured Flavonifractor sp. | reverse complement strand
TGCTCCGAATTTACGTGCCGGCGCACGCCCCGCTGCGCGGGGAAACGTGAAGCCGCGCATAAGGGGGATTCTCTGCACCCATGAACATTTACCTCGATCTCTTCCTCACCTTCGCCCGCGTGGGCGGCTTCACGTTTGGGGGCGGGTACGCCATGCTGCCCATCCTCCAGCGGGAGGTGGTGGAGAAAAAAGGCTGGATCTCCGGCGAGGAGCTGGCCGACTGCTTTGCCATCGGCCAGTGTACCCCGGGGGTGATCGCCGTCAACACCGCCACTTTTGTGGGCTTCCGCCAGCGGGGGACCCTGGGCGGCGTCTCCGCCACGCTGGGCGTGGTGTTTCCGTCCATCGTGATCATTATGGTGATCGCCGCCTTTCTCCAGAATTTTGCGGACATCCCGGCGGTGGGCCACGCCTTTGCAGGCGTGCGGGCCTGCGTCTGCGCGCTGATTGCCTCCAGCGTCCTCAAACTGCGCAAAAGCACCGTGATTGACAAGCCCACCCTGGCAATCTTTCTGGTAATCTTCCTCCTGTCGGTCTTTTCCAAGTCCATCACCGCCGCCGTACCCGCCCTGGCGGTCCTGGTGTCCCCGGTGGTGCTGGTGGTGATCGCCGGGGTGTGCGGGCTCTCTATCCGGGCGGCCGGGGGGTGGAAGCGATGACCCTGCTGCGGCTCTTTTTCGAGTTTTTCAAAACGGGGCTCTTCTCCATCGGCGGGGGACTGGCCACCATTCCCTTTCTCCAGCGCATGGGGGAGTCCACCGGCTGGTTCTCCGCCCAGGACCTGGCCGGTATGATCGCCGTGTCCGAGTCCACCCCCGGCCCTATGGGGGTGAACATGGCCACCTATGTGGGCTTCCATGCGGCGGGGCCCGCCGGGGCGGTGGTGGCCACCCTGGGGCTCATCTGCCCCTCCATACTGGTGATTCTGGTGATCGCCCGGTTTTTGCAGGCCTTCCGGCAGAGCAGGGCAGTGGACGCCGTATTCTACGGCCTGCGCCCCGCCTCTACCGGGCTCATTGCGGCGGCGGGGGTGTCGGTGGCCCTCATCTCCCTGCTGAACGTGGATGCCTGGCGGCTCTCCGGCCTTTTTGGGGATCTGTTCCAGTGGAAATCCATCGTGTTGGCGGCGGCGGTCTTTGTGTGCCTCCAGATGAAACCCCTGAAAAAGCTCCACCCCATCGTGTTCATCGCCGCCTCGGCGGCGGCGGGTATACTCTTCCAGTTTTAACCTCTCAAGCTGGGGGGCCTCACGTGAGGCCCCCCAGCTCTTCTACACATTGATACGATGCAGACAGCATACTTGAAGGGCTCCGGCCGCTGTGCTACACTTTATTATAGGAAAAGCTGCGGGCCCCGGCGCCTGCAGACATACAAGGAGGTTTTTTCATGAAAAGGCTGAAACACTGGTGCGCGGCCCTGCTGGCCGCCGTGCTGGCTCTGTCCCTGATCCCCGCGCCCGCCTCGGCGGCGGGCCCCACCAAAACCGAGATCTATCAGGCCTACTATGAGATCCTGCGCGCCGAGACCGAGCGGCTGGGGATCATCAAGGACTACCCCACGGAGATTTATCAGGTCTACGACCACAGCAAATGGAAGACCGGCGTCTTTTACGCCCGGCTCCTCGACTTCGATCAAAACGGCGTAGACGAGCTGCTGCTCATGAAGGTGGACGAGGTCTCCAGCGTCGCGCTGACGGCGAAGGCGGAGATCTACACCTACGCCAACGGCAGGGCCGTCCTGGCGGCGGAGCCCACCATCCAGGAGGACGTCTACTCCACCAACATTGCATTTACCCTGACCCAGGATGCAAACCACAAGTTCTACTGGTATGAGGCCGATACCGGACGCCTCATTGATGACTACTACTACTATACGCTGGTGAACGGCCAGTGGGCGAAGGTGGATACGCTGACCACCTACTTCCACCCGGATATCTATATCAGCATTGACGTCTTTACATCCACCGGCAAGTATACCTATGAAATCAACGGCCAGGACGCGACCCAGGCACAGTACCGCGCCCGCCGCCAGCTGCGGGAAAAGCTGGCGGCCGTCCACTATACCTGCAGTTTGGACACCCACAACGTCTTGACCGACCTCGGATTCCAGCTCATCCCAGCGGACACCGTCAACGGCGTGCTGTGGGCCCTGGGCACCGAGGTGGACGAGAGCTACAAGGCCCTCTACAGCGCCCCGTCGGCCTGGGCGGCGGCCCAGGTCAACGCCGGGATCGCCCGGGGCATCGTGCCCGCCGAAATTCAGCAGAAGTACGGCCAGCCCATCACCCGGGCCCAGTTCTGCGCCCTGGCCGCCAACTTCTACGAGCAGGCCACCGGGAAGCCGGTTGCCGAGCGGGCCCAGTTCAGCGACACCAGCGACCCGGCGATTCAGAAGATGGCGGGGCTGGGCATTGTCACCGGCATCGGGGGCGGCAAGTTCAACCCCGACGGCCTGCTGACCCGGGAGTCGGCCGCTGTGATCCTGGTCCGCCTGGCCGAGGCGCTGGACAATCCCCCCGCCCAGGCGTCCCCCACCTTTGCAGACAGCGGCCGGATTGCACCCTGGGCCGCCGCCCAGGTGGGGCAGTGCCAGGCCTCCGGTATCATGGGGGGAACCGGGGACAACAAGTTTGACCCCCAGGGCACCTACACCCGGGAGCAGAGCATCGTCACCGTCATGCGCATGGAGGATCTGGCCGCCAAGGTGGAGCGCGTGACGCTGGACAAGAGCAGCCTCGAGCTGCTGGGCGGCGGAACCGAGGCCCTCACCGCCTCCCTTTTCCCGGAGAACGCCGCCAACAAGAATCTGACCTGGAAGTCCTCCGACGAGAAGGTGGCCGTATTCTCCAACGGCACGGTCACCGCCAAAGAGGCCGGGACCGCCGTCATCACGGCCACAGCGGCCAACGGCGTCTCCGCCTCCTGCCAGGTGACGGTGCTGCCCCAGTTCCATGTGGAGCTGAAGGCGGACCTGCCCGCCACCGTGAGTTTCTTCGCCTCTCCCTACGGTAAGATCTACGACTCCGACGCCACCATCGACTACAAACCCGACAACGCCGTCATCGCCGGGAGCCTGACCCTCCGGTCTATCGAGCTGGTGGAGCGGCGGACCGAGGGCCACAACGTGGGCGTCAAGGTCTCCGGCGTCATTGCCAGCCGGGAGCCCGGCTTCAGCGACTCCTACGACACCCCCTTCCTCCCCTACATTAAGTGGGTGGCCGAGGACGCCCGGGGCCGCACGGTGGACAGCGGCCTGATCCAGGCCGGCACCTATCAAACCAAACATGAGGGGGACGCCTTTGAGTCCACCTTCTTTGTCCGCGGAACGGAGCCCGGCGAGACCTACACCATCCGCTTCCTCAGCGACGAGGGGGCCAGCGCCAGCCAAAATGCGGCCGATCCGCCCCAGCTCCGGGTGGTGGGCGCGCCCCTCACCGTCACCAAGGACGCCACCAGGCGCACCTTTGACGGCAAGTTCACCCGGGAGGAGAAGGTGGAGATGACCCTCACCGTCACCGGCGCGGAGCTGGAGACCTCCTATAACGCCGGGCGCAACGGCTTCACCGGCGGCATCACCTTCACCGGCACGGCCAGTCTGAACGGCGCGACCTACACGCAGGGCCCCAAGTTCTCCTGGACTCTGGAGGACGAGAGCGGCGATGTGATCGCCAAGGGCAGCTCCTATGTGGACGAAGACGGCCCCTTCACCCTGGAGCCCGCCTATCAGGCCAAAAACATCGCCATGACGCCCGGTCAGACCTATACCCTGCGTCTCAGCGAGGGATAATGGAATTTGAGGAGGCTTTTATTGTGAAAAAGCGGAAGCAATGGTGCGCGGCCCTGCTGACTGCTGCGGTAACCCTGTCCCTGATCACCGTGCCCGCCTCGGCGGCGGATACGGTCCAGGACGCCTACCGGGCTTACTACGACTTTCTCCAGGACGAGAAGGACAGCATCGGCAAACCCTTCGTTGGAACCTATTACGGCATGAGCTCCTATCCCTTTGTCAAGGAGGGCGGCTGGCGCAACGAGGAGCTGCTCTTCGCCCGGCTCATCGACTTTGACAGAAACGGCATTCCGGAACTGCTGTTCGGCAAAGAGCTCTGCGCCACCGCCGTCGCCTCGGTCCGGGTCTACGACCTCTACACCTACAAGGGCGGACAGATGGTCCGGCTGGCTACCGCGGAGGAGCTCTCCTCCTGTATTGATACGGAGTATCACGGCGGAAGTGATGGAATCCAGTACTCCGCCCGGATCTCCCGGGACGCGGCGGGTAAGACCTACCTGCTGCGCGGCGGGAAAAGCGACCGTTCATATGTGGACGAGGAATATTATTACTATTCGGTATCCGGCGGGAAATGGGCGTTCATTGACCGCACCATGCGAAGATTTATACCGGATATTTACATTGCTCCTGGTATTCAAACCACTACGGGGGACATTTTCTACTATGCCGGCCCCCGTGAAAGTGCCACATCCTTTGGCGCACGCGTCTCTCAGCAAGAGCACGATTCCCGCAAGCAAAAATATACCGCCGGAGGGCAAGAGACGATTGCCCTGAACCGGGGCGATGTGGACGCCGCCCTGAACCAGCTCTCCCAGTCCATTGACCCCAATTATGCCAGCCACTACCGCGCTCCCTCCGGCTGGGCGGCGGAGTCCGTGAACGCCGCCATTGCCGCCGGGATCGTCCCGGAGACCCTGCAAAAGAAGTATGCGAGCCCCATCACCCGGGCGGAGTTCTGCGCCCTGGCGGCAAATTACTATGAAAAATCCGCCGGAAAGCCCATCACCCAGACTGCCTCCTTCCGCGACACCAGCGACCCGTCCGTCCAGAAGATGGCGGGTCTGGGCATTGTCACCGGCATCGGCGATGGCAAGTTCAACCCCAACGGCCTGCTGACCCGGGAGGCCGCCGCCGCCATTCTGGTGCGCCTGTCCACCGCCCTGGGCAATCCCCCGCAAAAATCCGCCCCCACCTTCGACGATAACGGCAGCATTTCGGGCTGGGCGGTGGAATCGGTGGGCCAGTGCCAGGCGGCGGGCATCATGGGCAGCACCGGAAACAACCAGTTCTCCCCCCAGGGCGCCTACACCCGGGAGCAGAGCATGATGACCCTCATGCGCATGGGGAACGCCGCCTCCCAGAGCGCCGTTGCCACGCTGGCAATCAACCCGATCCCCGGGGTGACAGTGGGGCGCACACAGACTCTGGCCGTTACCGCCTCTCCCGCCCAGGTGCCCAACCGCGCCCTGACCTGGACCTCCTCCAACCCCGCCGTCGCCACGGTGGACGAAAACGGCGCCGTGACCGGCGTCTCTGAGGGGACTGCCGTCATCACCGCCACAGCGGCCAGCGGAGTCTCCGCCCAGTGCCCCGTCACAGTGGCAGGGAAAAGAGCCGTCTTTTTCACCGCCGCGCCCACGACCATCCGGTGTGTGGATGCTTCCAACCTCAGTGAGCATACCCTCAACGACTTTGACGACCCCGCGGACAATCCCAAACACACCGCTACTATCACCATCCAGAGCGTAGAGCCCCAGAGCGTTTTCTCCGATTATTCCATCACGCCCAAAGCCGTCCTTCACTGCACCCAGGATCTCTACCTTTCCGACAAGCCTCCCGTCCTCTACGAGGGCACCATCTACCAAAGCATCACCAGCGAAGAGGGATTCTTCAAATGGACAGCGGAAGACGCGTCCGGGACCATTGTGGACAAAGGTGTGGCACATGTGCATGCCAGCGCTCCTCAAACCGGGAACTCCTTTGACGTAGAGATCTCCCTCTACCAACTTACCCCCGGCGAGAGCTACACCCTGCGCTTTTACAGCTATCTGCCCTGAATTCACACAGAAAAAGGGGACGCCCACCGGGCGTCCCCTTTTTTGCCGTTCTCTCCGCTCACTCCCGCCGGTCCCCTCCATAGATCCCGGCCAGGATGTCCACGATCTCGGCCACGCCGTCCTCGCCGCAGGCGCGGACGATGCGGGCCCCCCAATCCCGCACCTCGGCGGCGCAGTTGGCGGGGGCGAAGGGGATGGCCGAGATCGCCAGCATGGGCAGGTCGTTCTGGTTGTCCCCCACGCAGTAGACATGGGCCCGGTCGATCCCCAGCAGCTCGGCCAGATAGCACACCATCCCCCCCTTGTTGCTCCCCTTGCGGGTGAGCTCCAGCAGGACGGCGTTGGAAAAAATCACCTCGTAGTGCTCGGACCAGCGCTCCAGCATATAGCGGCGGACCGCCTGCAATACGTCATTGTCCTGCTGGAGGATGGCCTTGCTCCAAGGGAGGGGCATCTTCTCCACGGCGCACTGGGTACAGACGGCCCGGGCCCGGCGCAGGTGGCTCCAGGTGACCTGGTTGGGGTTCCAGGCGTAGATATCATCTCCGTGGTAGCTCTCAAAGCCCAGGGAGGGGAAGGCGGCGCAGACCTGGGCCATATCCTGGGCCACCCGGTGGGGCAGGAAGGTCTCATAGATCATCCTGTCCGTCTGGAAGTCGTAGAGGCCGGAGCCGTTGGACAGGACCACCGGGGCGTTGATGGGGGCCAGATGGGCCACCGGGGCCATGGTGGCGTGGGCCCGGCCGGTGGCCACCGTGAAGCGTCCGCCCTCCCGGACGAAGTAGTCCAGCGCACGCCTATTGCCCTCCGACACCGCGCTGCCGGAGCTCGAGAGGGTGTCGTCGAAGTCGCTCACCAGGAGCACGCCGCTGAAGATTCCCAAAGCCGGTTCCCGCCTTCCCGCAGCCCTTGCCGGGCCGCTTTTCCTTGATTCTGTATTGCTTCAGCAAATTTTATACCAGCTTCCCCAGCCTTGTCAAGACCGCCTGGAACCAGTCCGGCAGGGGACACTCCAGGGTGATCCGCTCCCCGGTGCGGGGGTGGGCGAAGGACAGCCGCCGGGCGTGGAGGCACTGGCCCGCCAGTCCGGGGACCGGCTTGGCGCTGCCGTACACGATGTCCCCCAGCAGGGGGTGTCCGGTGTAGGCCATGTGGACCCGGATCTGGTGGGTGCGGCCGGTCTCCAGGCGGCACCGGAGATGGGTGTGGCCCGGGTAGCGGGCCAGGACCTGCCAGTGGGTCACGGCCTCCCGTCCCTGGAGCCAGTCCACCGCCATCTTTTTCCGGTCGGTGCGGTGGCGGGCGATGGGGGCGCGGACTGTTCCGGCGTCCTCCCGCAGGCCGCCCACGCACACCGCCTCATACGCCCGGAAGAGGCTGTGGTCCTTGAGCTGCCCGGCCAGGGCCAGGTGGGCGGCGTCGTTTTTGGCGGCAATCACAAGCCCCGAGGTATCCCGGTCGATGCGGTGGACAATGCCGGGACGCAGGGTCCCGTTGATGCCGGAGAGCGATGTTCCGCAGTGATATAACAGTGCGTTGACCAGCGTGCCGTCCGGATGCCCGGCGGCGGGGTGGACCACCATGCCCACGGGCTTGTTGACGGCGATCACATCCTCGTCCTCATAGACCACGTCCAGGGGGATGTTCTGGGGCAGGAGGTCCGCCGGCTCCGGATCGGGCAGCGTCAGAACGAGCTGGTCGCCGGGGGCGGTCCGGTCGTTTTTCCGGACCGGGCGGCCGTTCCGGATCACCCGGCCCTCCTCCAGCAGGCGCTGGGCGGCGGACCGGGTCAGGCTGGGCAGGGCCCGGGCCAGAAAGCTGTCGCACCGCTCCCCGGCCTGGTCAGCTGTCAGCGTGATGGGCGTCATCGGCGTATTTCCCTCGCTTTTCCCATTTTTCGAAGAAGAAAACCACGTAGACGCACAGGGCGATCCCCCCCAGCACCACGCAGATGTCCGCCACGTTGAAGACGGCGAAGTGGATGAAGGTGGTCTGGAACATATCGGTGACAAAGCCCAGCGCCACCCGGTCGATGAGGTTGCCCACCGCCCCCGCCAGCACCAGGGCCAGGGTGAAGCGGCCGAAGGGGTACTTGAAGAGCCTTTTGGCCAGGGCGATGGCCAGCAAAACCGCGATCACCAGGGAGATCACCGCCAGGATCCAGGTCTTCCCTTCGAAGAGCGAGAAGGCCGCGCCGGTGTTCTGCACATAGGCCAGGTCCATCACGCCCGGGAGGAACGGGATGCTCCCCCCCAGCGGGATGTGCGCCCGGACCAGGGCTTTTACAATCTGATCGGCTGCCACCAGGGCGGCGGCGATAATAAAATAAACCATTCCTTGTTCTCCTTTTTGGGGGCTTCCGCACCCCGAGGGTGCCTGTGCAGCGGGGGTCCACCCCCAGGGGGACGGGCCTCCCGGCCGGGGGGGCGCTGCCGCGGGGGCTTCCTTTCTCTACGCAGAGAAAGGAACAAAGAGGCGCCAGGGCTTCGGCCCTGGACCCGGGGGAAAGGGCGGCCTCTCTGTTCAATGACCACCCACGCTGATAGTAGTTTCGGACGCCCGATCCATTTGCCGAATTTTACAGCAGCGGCTCGCCGCCGCTTGGGTGGCCCGCTACGATTATGACGCCCAGACCTGAAAGGTTTTGCAATTCAATTTCGGGATCTGACGGCCGCCGCGGCGGCTTGGCGCGCTGTACCGCCTCAGCCGTCCTCCCCCTCCGATACCTCAATCGGCCCGTACTGCTCTTCATAGTACCGCAAATATGCCTCCACTGCAATACAAAGCTGCATATTGACCGAACGCCTCTCCTTTTCCGCCAGCGCACGGATCTTTTTCATGCTCTCCCGGCCTAGACGCAGGGAATAAGACGGCTCCTGCACACCCACGGCAATCCCTCCCGTCAACAGATGTGTCTATATGATATCAAAAAGAATCTAGAATCACAAAGAATTATAAAGATTTTTTTAGGTTGACACGGAGCCAGAACTTTGCTATGATTGGATCGAGGAGGGATAACGATGGAAGATCCCTGCACGGTGAGTATTCAGATGGAGCGGGTACTGCGGGAGAAGGCGAGGGTTCGGGCGGTGATGGGCTGCCGGTCGCTGGCAGGCTACATCCGGCAGCTCGTTCGGGCGGATATCCGGATCTACGAGGCGGAAAACGGCCCTATTTCAATCCCAAACACGGAAAAAGAGCGCACACCATAATGTGGTGTGCGCTCTTTTTGGTTCCGGCTGCTTAACACTCGGATTTGACGACGGAGGCGCAGCGGGGGCAGAGCTCGGGGTGGTCGTGGTCTTCGCCCACGTGGGGGTTATGCATCCAGCAGCGGACGCACTTGGGCCCCTCCGCCTGCTCCACCTTGACGGTGAGGCCGGGGACGGCCTCGCCCGGATAGCCCTCGTTGCCCCGGATGGGGTTGCCCTGCTCGATGGCCGCGCTGGAGACGATACAGATGGTCTCCAGGTCCGCCTCGTCGAACCCGGGCAGGAAGACGCCCACCTCGTAGGCGGTCCACAGCTTCTCGTCCAGGTAGAGGGTGACGGCGGCCTCCAGGCTCTTGCCGATGCGCTTCTCGCTCCGGGCGATCTCCAGGGCCTTGTTTACGTCGGTCCGCACGGCGATCACGCCGTCCCAGCGCTTGGCCTCCTCCTCCGAGAGGGCCAGGGCCTCGTCGTACTCGGGCATCTGGTTGAAGAGGACGCTCTCCGGGTCGGCGCTCTGGCCGTGGGGCATGGCCTTCCAGATCTCCTCGCTGGTGAAGGCCAGGATGGGGGCCACCAGCCGGGTCATGCCGTCCAGAATGGCATAGAGGGCGGTCTGGGCGGAGCGGCGGCCCGCCTGATCGGCGCAGTAGAGCCGGTCCTTGATGATGTCGAAGTAGAAGTTGGACATGTCGATGACGCAGAAGTTGTAGACGGCCCGATAAACCCCGTGGAATTCGTACTTATTGTAGAAGCTGCGCACGGTGCGGGCCAGGTCGTTGAACCGGGCCAGGGCCCACTGGTCCAGGCCCAGGAGCTGATCGTGAGGCAGACGGTCCGTGTCGGGGTGGAAGCCGTCCAGGTTGCCCAGCATATAGCGGGCGGTGTTTCGGATCTTCAAATAGGCGTCGGAGAGCTGCTTCATGATGTCCTTGGAGATGCGCATGTCCTGGGTGTAGTCGGCGGAGGCCACCCACAGGCGGAGCATATCCGCGCCGTAGTCCTTGATGATCTCCTCGGGCGGGAGGGTGTTGCCCAGGGACTTGTGCATGGCCTTGCCCTCGCCGTCCACGGTCCACCCGTGGGTGATGATCTGCTTGTACGGAGCCTGGCCCTTGGTGGCGATGGCGGTGAGCATGGAGGACTGGAACCAGCCCCGGTACTGGTCGCCGCCCTCCAGGTACACGTCGGCGGGGAAGTGGAGGTAATCCCGCTCATCCAGCACGGCGGCGTGGGTGGAGCCCGAGTCGAACCACACGTCCATAATGTCGGACTCCTTGGTGAAGTGGGTGTGGCCGCACACGGGGCAGGCGAGGCCCTCGGGGGCCAGCTCATCGGCCTCCTTGTCGAACCACACGTTGGAGCCGTGCGCCCGGAAGAGGGCGGACACCTTGGCGATGGTCTCAGGGGTGACGATGTCCTTGCCGCATTTCTCACAGTAGAAGATAGGGATGGGTACGCCCCACACCCGCTGGCGGCTGATGCACCAGTCGTTGCGCTCGGTGATCATGGAGGTCATGCGCTCCTTGCCCCACTCGGGCTTCCACTGGATGCCGTCGCAGGCGTCCACGGCGGCCTTTTTGATGGCGTCCACGGAGCAGAACCACTGCTCGGTGGCCCGGTAGATGATGGGGTGCTTGCAGCGCCAGCAGTGGGGGTAGGAGTGGGTGATGGTCTCCTGGGCCAGGAGCATCCCGGCGGCGTCCAGGTCGCCGGGGACCATCTCGTTGGCCTTGGCGTAGAACTGGCCGTCGTACTTCTCGTCGGTCATGACGCCCTTGGCGTTGACGGGGACGGGGGTGCCGATATGGGTCTTGCCCGCCTGGTCATAGGCCCGGCAGATATTGAAGTCGTCGGCGCCGAAGCCGGGGGCGGTGTGGACGCAGCCGGTGCCCGCGTCCAGGGTCACGTGGTCCCCGCACAGGAGCACGCTGTCCCGGTCGAAGAGGGGGTGCTTGGCGGTCATCAGCTCGAACTCCGCGCCCTTGAGGGTGGCCAGCACGGTGCAGGCGGCGTAATCCAGCCCGGCGGCCTTGCAGACCCCCTCGGCCAGCTCCTTGGCCAGCACATAGACCTCGCCGCCGGGGGTCTGGAGGAGCACGTAGTCCAGCTCCGGGTTGACGCAGATGGCCATGTTGCCGGGGATGGTCCAGGGGGTGGTGGTCCAGATGACAAAGAAGATCCGGTCCAAGGGGGCGTACCGGGCCAGCTTGCCCAGGTCGTCCCGGACGGGGAATTTCACGAAGAGGGTGGTACAGGGGTCGTCGGCGTACTCGATCTCGGCCTCGGCCAGGGCGGTCTGGTCGTGAGGACACCAGTAGACGGGCTTCATTCCCTTGTAGATATAGCCCTTCTCGGCCATTTTCCCAAAAATCTCCACCTGCTTGGCCTCGAAGTCCGGCTTGAGAGTCAGGTAGGGGTTTTCCCACTCGCCCAGCACGCCCAGGCGCTTGAACTGGGCGCGCTGCTTGTCCACGAAGTCCAGGGCGTACTCCTTGCACTTCTCCCGGAACTCGCTGGTGGTGAGCTCGTCCCGCTTAATCTTCTTGTTTTTGAGGATGGCGCTCTCGATGGGCAGGCCGTGGGTGTCCCAGCCGGGGACGTAGGGGGCGCAGTACCCGGTCATACTGCGGTGCTTGACGATCATGTCCTTGAGGATCTTGTTCAGGGCGGTGCCGATATGGATGTTGCCGTTGGCGTAGGGGGGGCCGTCATGGAGCACGAAGAGGGGCTTGCCCTCGTTTTTCTTCAGCAGCTTGTGGTAGAGATCGGCCTGCTCCATCTCCTGGAGCATCCCGGGCTCCCGCTTGGGCAGGCCCGCCCGCATGGGGAAATCGGTCTTCGGCAGGTTAACGGTCTGGTTATAGTCCATGGCTGAGGTTCCTCCTATTTCAAAATAGTTCCAGCGTCTGTTTGAAACCTGGCAATATGCCCAGCGGCGAGAGATTGTTCCGCCGGACAAGACAAACATTTGCAGGGATACCTGGTGTATTTCAAGCATGATTCACGCCGTATGGCGGAAAAAGATCCGCCGCCTGGGTGTTTTGCCCTGTTTCAAACAGGGCCTGATGTTATGACCCCCTGCAGGGGACAGAGGCTGTGGAGGTCCGCCCCGCAGGGGGAGAACGAAAACGGAAGGCCCTGCTCCCCCCGCTGCGTAAGCGCCCGGAGGGCGGGCAGCCCTCAAAGCCCCATGAGGCGGCAGGCGGCTAAGGCGGCGGCGGCCTCCACGGCCGGGACGGCCCGGTGGACGATGCAGGGGTCGTGCCGGCCCTTGATTTCTATCTCCACCTCTTCGCCGGTGCGGAGATCCACGCTCTCCTGGGGCAGGGCGATGGACGGCGTGGGCCGCAGCGTCACCTCAAAGGTCACGGGCATCCCGTTGGTGATGCCGCCGTTGATCCCCCCGGCGTGGTTGGTCCGGGTGACTACCTTCCCGTTCCGCACCACAAAGGGGTCGTTGGCCTCGCTGCCCCGCATCATGGACAGGGCCACCCCCGCGCCGAAGTCGATCCCCTTCACCGCGGGTACCGCAAACAGGTGCTGGGCGAAGATTCCCTCCGCATTGCAGCCAAAATCGGGCGCCCCCAGCCCGGCGGGCAGGCCGGACACCACGCACTCAACGGCGCCCCCCACCGAGTCTCCCTCATTCTTGGCCTCCAGAATGGCGGCGCGCATCTCCGCGCCCCTGGCGTCGTCCAGAACGGGAAAGTCCTTCTCCGCCACGGCCCTCAGCGCCTCCATATCCTCCAGGGCGGCGTCGGTGATGCCGTACACGGCGCTGATGTGGGCCCCCACCCAGACGCCCCGCCCGGCCAGAATCTGCTTGGCGGCCGCCCCCGCCGCCACCAGGGGCGCAGTCAGGCGGCCCGAAAAGTGCCCGCCCCCCCGGTAGTCCTGGCGCCCGCCGCTCCGGATAAATCCGGCGTAGTCCCCATGGCTGGGCCGTGGGGTATAGCGGATGCTCTCATAGTCCCCCGAGTGCGGATCGCCATTCACAATCATGAGTGTGAGAGGGGTCCCGGTGGTCTTCCCCTCAAAGAGCCCGGAGACCACATGGACCTGGTCGGCCTCCTGCCGGGCGGTGGACAGGGGGCTCTTTCCCGGGGCCCTGCGGGCCAGCTCCCGCTGCATTTGCTCCAGATCCAGCGCCAGCCCGGCGGGAACCCCCTCCAGCACCACCCCGATGGCGGGGCCGTGGGACTCGCCAAAAATCGTATACCGCATGTTCACAACTCCCCTTCCACAATCACGGCCCGGCTGTCCACGCTCTCCGTCCGCAGGTCCATGATGGCGCGGTATTCCTCGGAGGCAAAGCACGCCTCCAGGCGCTCCCGCGTGTCAAAGCGGATGAGGATCACCCGCTGGGGGGCCCGCCGGCCGCTCAGGCTGCGTACCTGCTCTGTCCGGGCCAGATATACCCCGCCATAGCGCTCCACAATGGGCTTGACGAGGCGGATGTAGCTGTCATAGGCCCCGCGCCCCCTCTGTCCGTCGATGTAGGTGTCAACCATAAAATACCACGGCATACCGGCGCCCCCCTACTGTCCGTCGGCCAGTCCGCCCAGCCGCCGGTAGTCCGCCCAGAAGGCCGGGTAGGACTTCTCCACGCTCTCCGCCCCGGTGAGCGTCACCGGACGGCGGCAGCGGGTGGCGGCGATGGCGGTCATCATGGCGATGCGGTGGTCGTTGAAGCTGTCCACTGTAACGCCCCCCTCCAGCTCCGCCCGGCCGCAGAACGTCAGGCAGTCGGGGCCCTCCTCCACCCGGGCCCCCAGGGCGGCGAGCACCCGGGTCACGGCGGCCAGCCGGTCGCTCTCCTTGATGCGCAGCCGGGCGGCGTTGACGATATGGGTGGTCCGCCCATCCCGCAGGGCGGCCATAGCCGCCAGCGGCGGCACCAGGTCGGGGCAGCCGGACACATCGACAGAGACCTCCTCTGGTCCGCGGAGCAGGGCGCAGTGGCCGGCGGCGGCCCGATCGCCCTGGGCGGAGCGGGGATTCAGGCCCTCCGGCTCCACCGGGTGCCCCAAAAACCGGGCGGCGTACCAGAAGCCGGCCTGAGACCAGTCGGCCTCCACCGTGAGAGCGGCGGGCGTATAGCACTGCCCGCCGGGGACGGACAGCGTGCGCCCGTCCGTCCAGGCCGCTCGGACGCCGAAGGCGGCCTGCGCCTCCAGGGTCATGTCCACATAGGCGCAGGACTCCAGCGCAGTGGTCAGGACGATCTCGGAGTCCCCGGGCAGCAGGGGCAGGGCGTAGAGCAGGCCGGTGACGAACTGGGAGGACACGTCCCCGGGGAGGGCGTACCGGCCCGGTGTCAGCCTGCCGCAGACCGTCAGGACGCCGTCCTGCTGCCCGGCGGCGACGCCCTTCTCCTGAAAGAGGGTCAAATAGGGGGTTTGGGGGCGCTCCATCAGACGGCCCCGCCCGGTAAAGCGGCCGCCGCCCCGCAGGGCCAGGGCCACCGGGATCAAAAACCGCAGGGTGGAGCCCGATTCGCCGCAGTCCAGAAGGGGCAGATCGCAGGTGCTGCCGTCCTTCAGGGCCGCCATGCAGCGGCGGGTGGCCTGGATGTCCTGGGAGTCGGGCAGATTGTGCAGCACGCTCCCCTCTCCCGCCAGCGCGGCGGCGATCAGCACCCGGTGGCCCTGGGATTTCGAGGGCGGCGGCGTAATGGGACCGGCCAGACGGGCCGGCGTAATCGTAACGGTCAAGGGGGACCTCCTTTTTGCCCTCTGTGGGGGCGGGCTTTGGTGGGTTTCAGACCCGCGAGGGACGCGCCTGTGCGGCGGGCGGCAGCGTTAAGAAACCTTTGCCGGCGGCAAAAGGGCCCCACAAAGCCAAATGACTTTGTGGGGAGAGCCGGAGCAAGGGAGCAGGCGGAGTTTTCGCCGTCAGGTGGAAACAGCGCTTAGCGGACTTTGCGACGGCAAAGCGCAGGCCCGGCCAGCTATGCCGGCCGGAGGGAACCAACGGAGAGCGGGCGGCGTCCTCCAGCAAAAAAGCAAGCGCCCCTGTCTCTGCAAGAGACAAAGGCGCGTCAACCTCTGCGGTACCACTCTCATTGCCCCGGGCGAACCCCCGGGACCCCTCGACGGCCTGTAACGGGGCCAAACCGTCCCCGCCTACTGGCCTGTGGAGGCGGTTCGGCGGGGCGCTCGGAGGCGATCTTCACGCCCTCTCCCTGTCCGCCTCGCACCAAGACGGCGGCTCTCTGCACAGGGGCCGGGGACGCTACTGGTCCTCTTCCACGCGTTCACTTGGATCACTTGGGAAAAATGCCGGCTCGGAGACGCGCACCCGGCGCGCCTCCGAGTATCTTACATGGGAAACCCCCGTCTGTCAAGCGGTTTTGCGTATTTTCCCCCCAACCCTCAGCGGATTTCATAGTCCTTCCCAAATTGCAGGTGGCTAAAATCAATCCGCCGGGTGGGGGAGGGGTCGTCCGTCTCGTCCGGCGGAGGGGGATCCGGGATAGGACGGGCCCGCCGCTCCGGGGCCGCAGGCTCGGGCGCAGGTATGGGAACCGGCTCAGGCTCAGGCGCCGGTGCGGGGGGCTCCTCCGCTGCGGCCGTCACCCGCTCCATCACGGCCTCGATCTCCCGGGCCGTTTTGTCCGCCGCCGGGGCGGCCGGTGCAGCCGCTCCCCCCGTCAGCCCGGACAGGCCGTTCAGATAGTCCATCTCGTGCTGGTACAGGGCCTTCAGCTTGCCCACATAGTCGGCCGTCTCGCCCTTGACCGCCGCCAGGCGGTTCTCCTCGTTTCGGACCTCCTGGGCCAGCTGCGTCACCCGGGCCTTGGCCTCGGCCTCCGCGCCCCGCAGCAGCTCCCGCTTCTTCTCCTCCGCCTCGGCCACCAGATCGTCCGCCATACGCTGGGCCGTCAACAGCGCCTTGCGCATTGCGTCCTCTGTAGAGCGGTACTCCTCCACCTTGTCCACCAGCACCTTCATCTTGGCCTTGAGGGCGGCGTTCTCCTTATACAGCGTGGTGTAGTCCTCGGTCAGCAGATCTAAGAACTCGTCCACCATGGCCATGTTGTATCCCCCAAAGGACGCCTTGGCAAAGGCGTGCTCCGAGACCTCCTGTGGCGTCAGCATCGTACAATCCCCCGCTTTTTACCGCCGGCCCTGTCAGAAATAGAGCCCGTTATTCTCCAGCTCGTCAATGAGGTCGCCCAGAATATCCACGTTATAGGGCGTGATGATGTACGTGGAGATCGCCACCTTTTTGATCTTGCCCTCGTTGGCGTAGGCCACGCCGGAGAGGAAGTCCAGCAGGCGGCGGGCAATCTCCTTGTTGGTGGACTCCAGGTTGAGCACCACCGTCCGCTTCTCCCGCAGGTGGTCGGCGATCTCGGAGGCGTTTTCAAAGCGCTCCGGCTTGACCAGCACCACCTGGAGCTGGGTGGTGGTGTGAATATTCACTACCTTGTTGCTGCGGCGCTCATTCTCCACCGGGAAGATCGCGCCCGCGCTCTCCCCCCGGCCGGAGCGTCCGCCCCGGTCGCCGCTCCGGTCCAGCCGCTCCAGGCGGTCGCTGCGGTCCAGCCGCTCGCTGCGCGAGACCGGCTCAAAGTCGTCGAAATCGTCCTCCTCCTCGTCCTCATAGGGACGGGCCAGACGTTTTAGTTCATCAAGAAATCCCATCTTCTTTTGTACCCCCTACCTGTTATCTTTGACGGCGGCTCCCATCGGGGGCCGGGGACCAAACAGGGCGGTGCCGACCCGAACCAGCGTGGCCCCTTCCCGCACCGCGTCCTCAAAATCCCCGCTCATGCCCATGGACAGACAGTCAATCGTAGTTCCATTATCGTTCATTTGGCTTCTTATGTCAACAAAAAACTGATACATCCGGGTAAAAAACTTTCGGTTGGCCCCCGGGATCTCCGCCACAGGCGGGATCGCCATCAGGCCCCGGAGCCGGACGTGGGGCAGCCGGGCGGCTTTCTGCGCCAGGCCGGAGAGGTCCGCCGGAGCAACGCCGCTCTTGCTGGCCTCGCCCCCCACGTTGACCTCCAACAGGATATCCTGGACCAGTCCCAGCCGGGCGGCCCGCTCCTCAACGGCGTCCAGCAGGTGCTCCGAGCCCACCGACTCGATGAGGTCGACCCGGCCCACCACAAACTTGACCTTGTTGGTCTGGAGGTGGCCGATAAAGTGGAGGGCGGCCCCCTCGTAGGCGTTGTCGTCCAGGTGGGCGGTCATCTCCTGGACCCGGTTCTCTCCGCAGACCGTCACCCCCGCCCCGATGGCGGCCCGGATGGTCTCCGAGCTCTGGACCTTGGTGGCGGCCACCAGGGTGATCTCCGCCGGATCCCGTCCCGCCTCCCGGGCGGCGGCGGCAATTCGGTCCTGAACCTCTGCAATGCGTTCTGCAAGCGTCATAGCGCTGGCGCCTCCTTTTCTTTCTCTGCCTGCGGGCGGTCCGCCCCCCTGGGGCGCGTCTTTACTGCACCACCTTGCCGTCGAAGAGATCCCGGGCGGTCACGATTACCTCGTCCCCCGCCCGCAGGGTTTTTCGCACGCCGTCCTCCGGGGTCTCGGCCCGGACCAGGCAGTAGTCCTCTTCCTCCGCCAGCACGGTGACGGGCTTGAACTCGGCCTGCGCCCCCACCAGGACATAGACCCCCGTGACCTGCCGGGCGGTCTCCGCGCCGGTCTCGCTGTCCACGGCGGTGCGGGACTCCACCCGCACCGCCCGCTTGGGGATGCGGATGCCCTCCACCGTGTCAAAAACGAGCTCCACGGTCTGGCGGCGGAGGAGGGTGGTCTCCGACAGAAAGCGGTTGGAGGAGAGGACCACCGCCACACGGCCGTGCTCGGGCTCCCCCAAGGACTCCACCGTCATCTCCACCTCGCCGGACCAGTCCCGGGAGAAGCGGACGGGCAGGCGGAATCCCTCATAGAGCCGCCCCGCGTCCGCCTCGGGCAGGGCGCAGGCAAAGTACCAGGTGGCGTCGGTGATCAGCTTGCCCACGGCGGATTCGTCGGTCTGGCCCCCCTGGCGGACCAGGGCGTCCAGTCCGGAGGGTGTCAGGGCGGAGAGCCCCTCCGGGGTGAGGAGGGCCTCGTACCCGTCCACCACACCGGAGAAGATCCCCGACTGGGCGGCCGTTACCCGGACGGTGTCGGCCGCCGACTGGGCGGAGAGGGCGGCCAGATCGGCCTCCCGGGCCTGAATGGCGGCCTCCAGGGTCTCGGTGGACCCTGCCTCGCCGTAGGTATACTCCCGCTGGTAAACCAGGCTGCGCAGGCTCATGGCCTGCTTCTCCAGGCCGGTCAGCTGCTTGGCGGCCGTTGCCGCCCGCAGCTCCGCCATGGACTCCAGCACCTCCTGGCTGAGCCTGGCGCTGTCCCGGGAGGCGTCGTCCCGGCGCAGGGAGTACCGGAGCTGGTCCAGCTCCAGCTCCAGCTGGCGGATGGTCTGCCGCCGGTCCAGGGCGGCGGCGTTTTGGTAGAGCATGGCCACGGTCTGACCCCGGGCCACCCGCTCGCCCTCGTCGGGCAGGCGCTCCACGGTGCCCCCCGAGGAGGGGATGAGGACCTCCTGCCGCACCAGGAACCCGGTGGCCTCCACCGTGTCCACCGAGGCGTAGCGGTAGGAGATCACCGTGGCCAGCGGGTTGTTGAGGCTGTCCCAGGCGCTGGCCAGCAGATAGACCGCCACTGCGGCGGCCAGCACCAGCATAATTGCTTTATTCAGCAGCGTACCCTGTCTCATGGCTTGTCCTTTGCCGGAGGCCGCCCTGCGGCGGGCAGCTCCTATGTAGTCTGCGGGCCGGACCTGGGCCTTGTCTGAACACTGGGACTATGCCCAAAGGCGAGGAATTTTTTCGGCCGGCAAGCGGTTTTGGCGCGGGAACCCCGATGGAATTCAAGAAAAACGCGCCGCCAGGTGGAAAAAGCCCCGCCTTTTGGGCCTGTTCACCATGTTCAGGCAAGGCCTAACCGGCCCAGGTCCCCTCGTCCTCCTCCAGCGGGAGAGGCCGCTCGGGGACGATGGTTGAAATAGCGTGCTTGTAGATCACCTGCTGCTTACCCTCGCTCATGAGGACCACCACAAAGGCGTCATACCCCGCGATCTGGCCGCGGAGCTGGTAGCCGTTCATCAGGAAGAGGGTGACGTTGGCCTTGGTTTTCCGCGCCTGAGAGAGAAAGCGGTCTTGCAGGTTGTGGATCTTTTGCATGTTGGATACACTCCTTTTCTGTCTTTTCCCGGGCATATCCATAATATACCATTTTTAATCCGAAGCCGGTCGAATTTTGCCGCATCCCTGCGTCTTTCATCCCTGTTTTTGGGCGCTACGCCCGCTTAAACTGCTTTTCCAGCTGGGCGCGGGTGAGCTCGATGGCCACCGGGCGGCCGTGGGGGCAGAAGCGGACCGCGCCGCTCATCACCGCCCCGGCCACCCGCAGCAGCTCCGGGCGTTCGCTGTGCCGCCCCCCCTTGATGGCCGCCTTGCAGGCCATGGTGTGGAGGAGGGCGTCCCGGGCGGCCGCCGGATCGGCGGTCCCGGCGGTGAGAAGCCGTCCGGCCAGCCGGCTCAGGGCGTCCTCGATATCCCCGGGGTCCACGTAGTCGGGGGCCCCCCGGACGATGAGGCTGCCGCCGCCGAAGTCCTCGGCCTCAAAGCCGAAGCGGTGCAGCAGGGGCAGGTTCTGGAGCAGGGCGGCCCCCTCCTCCGCCGGGAGGTTCAGCACCACCGGGGCCAGCAGGGCCTGCACCATGGGGGTATACCCCTCGGCCTTCAGGCGGTCGAAGTGCATCCGCTCGTGGGCGGCGTGCTTGTCGATCAGGAGCACCGTGTCCCCCTGCTCCACGATGAGATAGGTGTTCAGCACCTCGCCCGCCAGCCGCCAGGGCTCCGGCGGGGGCGCAGGGACCGGCTCCGGCCGGGCAATCTCCTCCGGCACCGGCGCAGACGGCATCGCGGGCTCCGGCTCAGACACAGAGCCGGTCTCCCGCCGGACCGAGCCGGGCTCCTCCCCCGCAGGCAGAGGCTCCGGCGGCTCTACCCGCGCCTCCGGAGGAACCGTTCGAATCTGCGGGACCTCCGGGCCGGGGACCCGCCCCTGGGGAACGGTCCGTCCGGCTGGGGAGAGGGGCGTCCGGACGCCCGGCGGCGCCACGCCCCGGCCCTCGGGCCGGACCCGGGGAGCCGTGATATCATGGAGGGACAGTGCGCCCGGCCTGTCCGCCCCGATAGGGATCTGACCGGGGGTCACGGCGTCCCGGGCGGCGGGGCGGGAGGGCGCGGAGGCCGGAAGCACCGCCGCCGGGCGGGAGCGGTCCGCCTCCAGGGCCGCCTTGACGGCGTAGCAGACGGTGGAAAAGACCTGCCGGTCGCTGCCGAACTTCACCTCGGTCTTGGCCGGGTGGACGTTCACATCCACGCCGCTGAGCCTGGCGGTGAGGTGGAGCACGCAGGCGGGAAATTTGCCCACCATCCGCTGGTTGGCGTAGGCCTCCTCCAGGGCGGCGGTCATGGTGCGGGATTTCACGTACCGGCCGTTCACGAAAAAGTGCTGATACCCCCGGGTGCCCCGGCAGCAGACCGGCAGGGAGGCGAAGCCGGAGATCGACATCCCCTCGCCGGAGCCCTCCACCGGCAGCAGGCCCAGGGCCAGGTCCCGGCCCAGAACGCTGTACACCGCCGAGCGCAGGGTTCCGTCGCCGGGGGTCAGCAGCTCCTGCTTTCCGTCCCGGAGGAATTTGACGCTGACCTCCGGGTGGGAGAGGGCCAGCCGCTGGACGGCGGCGAAGACGGCGGCCCCCTCGGCGGCGTCCTTTTTCATAAACTTCAGCCGGGCGGGGGTGTTGAAGAACAGATCCCGCACCACCAGGGTGGTCCCGGCGGGACAGCCCGCCTCCTCCTGACCGGCGGGGACGCCGCCCTCCAGAGAGAGGGCCGTCCCCAGGGGGGCGTCCGCCGGGCGGGTGAGGAGCTCCACCCGGGAGACGGCGGCCACGGCCGCCAGGGCCTCCCCCCGGAAGCCCAGGGTGCCGATGGCCTCCAGATCGTACTCCGTGCGGATCTTGCTGGTGGCGTGGCGGAGGAAGGCGGTGGGGGCGTCCTCCGGGGCGATGCCGCAGCCGTCGTCCGTGACCCGGATCAGGGACATGCCCCCGTTCTGGATCTCCACCGTCACCTTGGCGGCCCCGGCGTCTATGGCGTTTTCCATGAGCTCCTTGACCACGCTGGCCGGCCGCTCGACGACCTCTCCGGCGGCAATCAGATCGGCTACGTGGGGCTCAAGCTGCTGTATTTTGGGCATAGCGTTACCTCCCGGGGGGTAGGGCGGCCCCGCGCCGGGAGTCCGGCGCAAATGCGGAGCCGCAGGCGGAGCATTTCCGCAGGCGGAATCCATTTCCGCCGAGGATATGAAAAGGAAAAGGGGCCCCCGGCGGATGGCACATCCGCTGGGGCTCAAGCTGCTGTATTTTGGGCATAGATGGGTTCCTTTCTCGATAAAGGGTGCTTTATTCAGCCGTCTCTGTTCCGTTTGATGCGCTCCAGGGTGTGGACAAAGGCGGACACCGCCCAGAGGTCCTCGTCGGACATGGTTTGGATTTTCTCCATCAGCGCCTCGCGTCCGGCGGCCAGGGGCGCGGCCCGCTTGTCCCCGCTTCCGTCCAGCACCCACTGGGCGGCGTAGCCGTAGCGCTCCTCGATCAGCATGGCCAGCGGCTCGGAGATCGCGGTTTTCTTTCCATTGACCAGCAGGTTGACATAGGCCGCGCTGATCCCCAGAGCCTTGGCAAATTCCACCTGCCGGATGCCCTGTTCCTTTAATATCGTCTGGATTCGCTGGTCCAATGTCATACCTGCACCTCTGTTTCCCGATCATACACGAAAACCGCCGTGTGTGCAACCCGCAGAATATCCGGGGAAATCCGGACAGCTTCCCCCTTGACGGATTATATTAGTTGCAATAACGTTTACTCAGATAATTTCGAAAGGAGCTACCCGCAGGTCCCAGCCCCTATTTCCCCAGCAGCTGTCGGAGCTCGTACAGCAGGTTCAGCGCCTCAATGGGGGTGAGGGTGTTCACATCCACCCGGCGCAGGCGCCCGGCCGCCTCCCGGGCTCCCAGGTCCAGGAGGGAGAGCTGGTCCTCCGCCGGGGCGGCGGCGGGCGCGGCGGAAGAGGAGCCGCCTCCGGCCTCCAGCTCGGTCAGGAGCTGCCGGGCCCGGCGCACCACGCTCTCGGGCACTCCGGCCAGCTTGGCCACGTCCACGCCGTAACTCTGGTCGGCCCCGCCCCGGACGATCCGCCGGAGAAAGACCACCCCGTCCTTTTTCCGCTTGGCGGCGATGTTGTAGTTCTTCACCCCGGGCAGGGCCCCCTCCAGGCAGGTGAGCTCGTGGTAGTGGGTGGCGAACAGGGTCTTGGCCCCCAGGCGGCGCTTGTCGGCGCAGTGCTCCAGCACCGCCCGGGCGATGGCCATACCGTCGTAGGTGGAGGTCCCCCGGCCGATCTCGTCCAAAACGAGCAGGCTCTTGGGGGTGGCGTTTTTCAGCAGCTCGGCCACCTCGGTCATCTCCACCATAAAGGTGGACTGTCCGGCGCTCAGGTCATCGCTGGCCCCGATGCGGGTAAAGACCCGGTCCACGACCCCGATGTGGGCCGATTTGGCCGGGACAAAGGACCCCATCTGGGCCATGAGGACGATCAGGGCCACCTGGCGCATGTAGGTGGACTTGCCCGCCATGTTGGGGCCGGTGATGATGGCCAGGGTATTCTCCCCGCCGTCCATCACGGTGTCGTTGGGCACAAAGAGGGCGTTTTTCAGCATCCGCTCCACCACCGGGTGGCGGCCCTCGGCGATCTCGATCCGGTCGGACAGGTCCACCTCGGGGCGGCAGTATCCGTTGTCGGCGGCCGCGCCGGCGAAGGAGGCCAGCACGTCCACCTGGGCGGCGGCGGCGGCCGAGCGCTGGATCCGCCCCACCTGGGCGGCAGCCTCCTCCCGCAGGGCAGCGAACAGGTTGTACTCCAGGGCGGTGAGCCGCTCCTGGGCGGACAGGATGTCGTGCTCCAGATCCTTGAGCTCCTGGGTGATAAACCGCTCGCAGTTGGCCAGGGTCTGCTTGCGGATATAGTCCTCGGGGATCAGGTGGTAGTAGGTCTTGGAGACCTCGATGTAATAGCCGAACACCTTGTTGAAGCTGACCTTCAGGCTCTTGATGCCGGTGCGCTCCTTCTCCCGGGCCTCGATGGCGGCCACCTGCCCCTTGCCCCCGGAGAGGAGGCCCCGGAGCCGGTCCACCTCCCCATCGTACCCGGAACGGATGATGCCGCCCTCCCGGACGGAGAAGGGGGGCTCGTCCACAATGGCCCGGGCGATGCGTTCGCGCAGTCCGGCGAGGTCGTCCAGCTCCTCCCGCAGGACGGCCAGCAGGGAGGAGGGGTAGGGCTCCAGCAGCTCCCGCAGGCGGGGGAGTTTTCCCAGCCCGGCGGCCAGGGCGGCCAGATCCCGGCCCCCGGCGGTGCCGTAGGCGATGCGGCCGATGAGCCGCTCCAGGTCCCCCACCTCCCGGAGGGTGAGCACCAGCTCGGCCCGGCCCACCGGGTCGCCGGTCAGGTCGTCCACGGCCCCCAGTCGCCTGGCGATCTGGGCGGGGGAGAGGAGGGGCCGCTCCAGCCAGGCGCGGATCAGGCGGCGGCCCATGGGGGTCTTGGTCCGGTCCAGCACCCACAGCAGGGAGCCCTTTTTCTCCTTGCCCCGGATGGTCTCGGTGAGCTCCAGAGTCCGCCGGGCGGTGAGATCCAGCTCCATAAACTGGCCCGCCGTGTAGTAGTGGAGGGCGGCCAGATGGCTGAGGTCGGTCTTCTGGGTCTCATAGAGGTAGGAGAGCAGGCCTGCGGCGGCCCGGGCGGCGCTGCCCGTCCGGCTGGGCAGGTCCTCCAGCCCGGTGCGGAACTGCTTTTCCAGGGCGGCCTGGGCGGTCTCGGGGGCAAAGCGGCCCTCGCCGCCGTCCTCACAGCGGCACTCCAGGCGCTTGCGCAGGAATTGGATGAGCTCCGGGTCGCCGAAGGCCTCCGGGCTGAGCACGGCCTCCTTGGGGGAGAAGCGGCCCAGCTCGTTGCACAGGTGCTCGGCCCACAGGGGGCCCGAAAACTCGGTGGCCCACACCTCGCCGGTAGAGAGGTCGCAGAAGCAGACGCCCGCGTCCTCGCCGGTCTGGAACACGGCGCAGAGGAAGTTGTTGCGGCCCTCCTCCAGCATGGAGGCGGCGATGACGGTGCCCGGGGTGATGATACGGATGATGTCCCGCTCCACCAGGCCCTTGGCGGCGGCAGGGTCCTCCATCTGCTCGCAGATGGCCACCTTGTAGCCCCTGGCGATGAGCCGGGAGATGTAGGCGTCGGCGCTGTGGTAGGGCACGCCGCACATGGGGGTGCGCTCCTCCGCCGGGCGGCTCCGGTCCCGGCTGGTCAGCGTGAGCTCCAGCTCCCGGGAGGCCAGCTTGGCGTCGTCGTTGAACATCTCGTAAAAATCGCCCAGCCGGAAGAACAGAATGCAGTCCGGGTAGAGCTCTTTCATCTTCAGATACTGGCGCATCATGGGGGTGGTCTCCGGCGGCATGGCGGTTCTCCTTTTCTCTTTCGTTCGGGAAGACTTCCCAGGGATGCCGGAACCTCCGGCGGGGGTGTCCCCCGAAGGGGGACGGGGCTTGCAGGGGACTCCCCCTGCGGGGAGCGCGCCTGCGCGGCGGGCGCCCCCTTTCTTTCAAAAGAAAGGGGGGAAAGAAATTTAGGAACGACGGGGGAAAGGGCGGCCTCTATATCCAATAACAGCCCACGCTAAACTAGTTTCGGACGCCCGATACATTTGCCTAGTTTTACGGCAGCGGCTCGCCGCCGCTCGGGTGGCCCGCGTCGATTATGATTCCCAGACTTGATAGGTT
>CANSQX010000030.1 GCA_947649225.1 uncultured Flavonifractor sp. | reverse complement strand
GGAGGCCGGCGTCCACTTCGGACACCAGACCCGCCGCTGGAACCCCAAGATGGCCACCTATATCTACACCGAGCGCAACGGCATTTATATCATCGACCTCCAGAAGACCGTGAAGAAGCTGGAGGAGGCCTATAACTTCGTCCGCTCCCTGGGCGAGACCGGCCAGACCCTGCTCTTCGTGGGCACCAAGAAGCAGGCCCAGGAGGCCATCAAGGAAGAGGCCGAGCGGGTGGGCATGTTCTACGTCAACGCCCGCTGGCTGGGCGGAATGCTCACCAACTTCAAGACCATGCGCGGCCGTGTGGACCGCCTGAACCAGCTCAAGAAGATGCAGGAGGACGGCACCTTCGACATGCTGCCCAAGAAGGAAGTCATCAAGCACATGGGCGAGATCGCCAAGCTGGAGAAGTACCTGGGCGGCGTCACCGAGATGCGCAAGCTCCCCGGCGCGCTGTTCGTGGTGGACCCCCGCAAGGAGCGCAACGCCATCAACGAGGCCCGCAAGCTCCACATCCCCATCGTGGCCATCGTGGATACCAACTGTGACCCCGACGAGATCGACTACGTGATTCCCGGCAATGATGACGCCATCCGCGCCATCAAGCTGATCTCCGGCGTGATGGCCAACGCCATCCAGGAGGGCAAGCAGGGCCAGGACGCCCCCGAGGAGACCGAGAAGACCGCCGAGTAATCCCTTTACGGCTGTAGGCGCCCGCCCGTGCGCGGGCGGGCGCCGTTTTCTTTCAAGATATTATCATTTGGAGGTATTGCAATTATGGCAATCAGCGCGAAAGACGTACAGACCCTGCGCGAAATGACCGGCGTGGGCATGATGGACTGCAAGAAGGCCCTCAGCGAGGCCGAGGGCAACATGGACAAGGCTGTGGAGATTCTCCGCGAGAAGGGGCTGGCCGCCTCCCAGAAGAAGGCCGGGCGCATCGCCGCCGAGGGCATGGCCTACGCCGCCATCATCGACGGCAAGGGCGTGGTGGTCGAGGTCAACGCCGAGACCGACTTCGTGGGCAAGAACGAGAAGTTTGTGGCTTTCGTGAAGGGCGTGGCCGCCGCAGTGGCCGTAGCGCAGCCCGCCGACCTGGACGCCCTCATGGCCGCCCCCTACGGCAACGGCCGCACCGTTCAGGAGGAGCAGCAGGAGATGGTCCTGGTCATCGGCGAGAACATCAAGGTCCGCCGCTTCGCCATCTTCACCGAGGGCGTGTCCGTGCCCTATATCCACGCCGGCGGCAAGATCGGCGTACTGGTGAACCTGGAGACCGACCTGACCGCTGAGCAGGTGACTGAGGCGGGCAAGGATATGGCCATGCAGATCGCCGCCCTCAACCCCCGCTTCCTGGACCAGTCCGAGGTGGATCAGGCCACCCTGGACGAGGAGAAGAAGATCCTCCTGGCCCAGATTGAGAACGACCCCAAGATGGCCGCCAAGCCTGAGAAGGTCAAGGAGGGCATCGTGGCCGGCAAGCTGGGCAAGTTCTACAAGGAGAACTGCCTGATGCAGCAGGAGTTCGTCAAGGACAACTCCATGAGCGTGGAGCAGTATGTGGCCTCCGTGGCCAAGGCCGCCGGCGGCTCCATCAAGCTCAAGGCCGCCGTCCGCTTCGAGAAGGGCGAGGGCATCGAGAAGAAGCAGGAGAACCTGGCGGAGGAGATCGCCAAGCAGCTGGGCCAGTAAGGGCTGCTTGACACTGTGACAGAGACAGGGCCCGGGACAGCATCTGCTGTCCCGGGCCTTTTTTGCTTACGCATGAATCTGCGCAATCCACGGCTCGGCCTCTTCGGCGGTGTAGTGACTGTTATAAATGTGGCTGGTGCTGCAATCCGTGATCAGCGCGCCGTTTCGCGCCGGGGCCAGGTTCAGATGGCAGTAGTACCGCTCCGCCGCCATCTGCCCGGTGGACCACTGGAACAGATCCAGCTGGAGCCCCTTCATATTCTCCGGAAGCCGGAAGGAGAACCGGCCGTTCTCCATGCGCTGTTCCAATTCCGTGGCATAGCTCAGCCCCACGCCGTCACACACCTCCAGCGGAGTGAGGCGGACAGAGGCCTGATAGCCGGGATCCCTGGTAAAGCGGACAAACACCATGCCCTCCTCGATGGTTACGGTAAAGGGCATGTCCGCCGTACTGGCGAAAAAGTTGTGCGCATCCAGATCGCAGGAATCCTGGAACGCTTTCTGGGCCTGGCGCTCCGGATCCTGGCGCTCCTGCTCCTGGATATCCAAAAGCAGCTGGCGCAGACCCGGATCCTCCTCATCCATTGGATCAAACACATAGGGAGGTTCGATGTGGAAATAAGCGGTCAGAGAGCCGTCGTCCGCCCGGACCACCACCTGGCCGCCGTAGCCGCCCTCCAGGCCGCTGATGGTTCCGGCAAACTCCCGGTCCTGGTAGTTGGGAGCGGAGAGGTAGAAGGTGCCCGCGGCGGTGTCCCCGTTGAAGGCCGTGACCTCCTCGGGCCGCAGCTCCAGGCCAAAGCTGAAGGGGTCGCCATCCCCATCCGCCGCCGGTGTCAGGCCGGTGCTGAAAAAGACCGTCCCCAGCGTCGGGTTGACGTTGAGATCGCCCTGGGTGTACATCCCATGGTCGGTGACCTTTTCAAAGGGGGCGGTTTCGATCCCGTCCACCATATTCCCATTGTGCTGCCCGAGGAAGATCTTTTTCGTATCCGGGTGCTCCAGGAACGCCGTCAGTCCGGCCTGGGCCGCCGCGATTCCGTTGGCGGGCTGGGCTCCGGTCAGGCCGAAGTTGATCTCCATGGTGAATGTGTCGGACCGCGCCGGGCCCACGGTGAGGACGGCCAGCTGCGTGCCGTCCAGGCTGGGGACGTGCTCCAGCCGCCCGGGCTCGCCGGTAAAGAGGGCCGTGCCGTCCTGGGTCACGGTAAAGCGGCCCAGCCAGGTGTCCCGGCTCTCGATCACCTTGTCCAGTCCGGTCATTTCCACCCGGAAAGTGCTGGCCGGGCCGATGTCCGCATCCCGGGCCCCGACGGCGCGGGGGTATCGGGCATCGATCCGCACCTCCGCCGTAAAGGATTTCCGGAGCGGGGTGTCCACCAGAACTGCTTCGCCCGTGCCGTAGGGGTTGAACCCGGAGCCCGGGGCATAGGACGCCACAAGATAGGGGTTCGCCGGGTCCAGCAGGCCGGTATAGCCGACCTCATAGAACTCCGTGGCCCGGTAGATCCCGGCGGGATTGCTGCCGTTGATGCCGGCGGCCAGGGCGGTGGCGCCCAGGGTCAGGGCCAGCGCCACGGTCAGGGCCAGGGCGCGGCAGCCGCGTGTTCTCTCAAAGGGCTTCATCAGTACCTCCAATCTGTCCTTGACGCCCCGCTCGGCCAGGCAGGCCGCAGACGGGACCGGGGCGCTCCGCCCCCGCATCAGCTTAATCAGGGTCAGGCCGTAGGCCCGCCGCCCCTCCGGGTCCAGCCCGGCGGCGGCGGCCTCGTCACAGGCCAGCTCGCAGCGGTAATCGATCTCCCGCTCCGCCAGCCAGGCCAGGGGGTTGAACCAGTGGACCGTCCGGGCCAGCCACGCCAGCTGTTTCACCAGCAG
The DNA here is from genome assembly GCA_947649225.1 of uncultured Flavonifractor sp. Lineage (GTDB taxonomy): Bacteria > Bacillota > Clostridia > Oscillospirales > Oscillospiraceae > HGM12998. The sequence continues at coordinate 22,582 of CANSQX010000030.1, read as the reverse complement.
ATCCCGGCGGCGGCAGTGGATGAGCTCGTGGGCCAGCACCGGCCCCAGTTCCGCCCGGGTCAGGATGGTCCCGGGCAGGTAGACCGCCGGGCGGATCAGGCCGTAGAGGAAGGGGGTGCCCGCCCCGCCGTAGCGGCGGAGGGCCACCGGGCGGCGGATCCCCAGAGCGCGCCGCTGCTCCTCCAGAGCGGTGCGCTCCCAGGGCTCCGCGTCCCCGGCCACCCGCCGCAGAAAGCGCCGCAGGCGGACCGCCTGTACGATCCGGTGACACGCCAGCGCCGCCGCGCCCCCCAGCCACACCCAGGCCGACAGGGGCAGTACGGTGATCGGGCGCGGGGCGTCCTGCCGGGGGGCAGGCTCCTGCGCCGGGGACGAAGCCGGAGCAAAACCGCCCGCCGGTGCGGGGACCACTGCCGGTTCCTCCGGGGCGGCGGGGGAGGGAGCGGGTTCTATGGGGGCCGGATTGCCCGCAGGCTCCGCCTGGACCGCCGCCGGGGCGGCCGGGGCCTCTGCCCGGAGGGGCGCTACCGGCAGCAGAAACAGGGCCAAAGGCAGCAGCCACGCGTAATACCGCCACCGGCAGCTCAGGCGGCGGCCCGCCAGGCGGCCGGCGGCCCATACCGCCAGCGCCGCTCCGCTCCCCGCCAGGGAGAGAAAGCAGACCTTGGAAAACCAGTAGACCAGCATCTCACTCCTCCTTTAGGCGGCGCTCCAGCTCGTCCAGCAGGGCCTCGTCCGCCGGGCCGCCGCACAGGGCGGCCAGCAGGCTCTTCATGGATCCCCCGTGGACTGCGCGCAGAAAGGCCTCGGTCTCACTGTGCTTGTAGGCCTCCTCGGTGAACAAGGGGCGGTACAGGTTGACCTTGCCGGATTTTTGCGCCTCCACCGCCCCCTTCTCCTGGAGCCGGAGCAGAAAGGTGCCCACCGTCTTGTACTTCCAGCCCTTTTCCTCCAGGCGGGTGCAAACCTCGCCGGTGCTCAGCCAGTCCCCGGCCGCCCAGAGGGTCCGCAGGATCTCCATCTCCGCGTCGGAAATGCGGATATGTGTGCCCATGACCATTCCTCCTTTGTTCTTACAAAATGTAAGACTTGAGATGCCTATATCTTACACGACGTAAGAAAGAAAGTCAAGAGAAAAACCCGAAAAAACCGCCTGCACCGGGGTGGGTGCAGGCGGACAATGGGAGCGGGATGCTATTCCCAGGGCTGGAGCTGATCGTCCAGCACGGCCCGGCGGTGGACGCACACGAAGTCGGGGGAGGCCTCGGGGCAGTCCCGGCGGACGGCCCCCACCACCAGCTCGGGATTCAGGCCCGGGTTCTGAGCCCTGAGAATCAGGTCCAGGGTGATGCTGTCCCGGCGCTCCTCCACCGAGGCCCGCCGGATCAGGGGGATCAGGTCCACCTCCACCTGGCCGCTCCTGGCCTTTTTGGACTTTTTCGCCACCACCAGGCTGTCCCGGGCCAGCAGGTCCCGGATGGCGGTCTCCGCCCCGAAGGGGGCCCCGTTCTCGTAGTCCAGGGTGACGATATAGTTGACATAGCACAGCTCCTTCACCGGCCGGACCGCCTCATAGCAGCGGGAGACGGCGATTCCGGCGGGGAGCACGGCGTTCATGCGGGCGGGAACGGCGCCCAGATCCGGGTTTCCCAGGAGCTCGCACTCCAGCACCTCGCAGGCGCTGGAGAACCCCACCGACAGGGGCAGGGGGATGGACACAAAGGCGTGGGGGTTGAAGCCCTCGGTGTGCCTGATGGCCAGGCCCGCCCGGAGGAAGGCCCGCTGAAGGGTGCGCATCAGGTCCAGATGGGAGATATATTTAGCGGTATCCGACTTGGAAAAGGCCAGTCTATGCATCGCATTTCCCTCCCGGGTAGAGCTTATCCGCCCCGCAGCCGGTACACCGCTTCCGGCAGTCGGGGGTGATCACCGCCTGATAGGCCCGCTCCCGCTCCCGCAGCAGGAAGGGGGTGGAGACCCCTGCGGAGGTGACGCTCCAGGGGAGAAGCTCCGCCGGATCCCGGGGGCGGCCGGCGTAGAAGGCGGGGTCCAGGCCGCAGGCGGCAAAGGCGTCCATCCAGCGGCCGAAGTCAAAGTACTCGGTCCAGGCGTCCAGCCGGGCCCCGGCGCGCCAGGCGGTCTCCAGCACCCCGGCCAGCCGCCGGTCCCCCCGGGAGAACACCGCCTCCAGGAAGCTGGTCTCCGGGTCGTGCCAGTTGTATTTGATGGACCGGCCCCGCATGTGATCCCGCAGCAGCTTCACCCGCCGCTGGTACTCCTCCATGGACACCTGGGGCTCCCACTGGAAGGCGGTGTGGGGCTTGGGCACAAAGCAGGCGGTGGACACCGTGATGGTCACCCCCCGGCGGGGGTTGGGGGTGGTCTCCTTCCACGCCTGAAAGACCTTTTCGGCCAGATCTGCAATGCCCAGCACGTCCTCGTCGGTCTCGGTGGGCAGGCCCAGCATGAAGTAGAGCTTCACGCTGCTCCAGCCGCCGGAAAAGGCGGTGCGGCAGGAGCGGAGGATCTCCTCCTCGGTGACGTTCTTGTTGATGGCGTCCCGCAGGCGCTGGGTGCCCGCCTCCGGGGCGAAGGTGAGGCCCGACTTGCGCACGTGCTGGAGCCGTTCCATCAGCCCCATGGAGAAGTTGTCGGCCCGCAGGGAGGGCAGGGACAGGGATACCCGGTTGGGCTCACACCAGTCCAGCAGCCCGTCGCACAGCCGCTCCAGGGGCCGGTAGTCGCTGGTGGAGAGGGAGGAGAGGGTCATCTCCTGATAGCCGGAGCGCCGGCAGGCCTCAATGCCCTGCCGGATGAGCCGCTCCGGGTCCCGGGCGCGGACCGGGCGGTAGGCGTACCCGGCCTGGCAGAACCGGCAGCCCCGGATACAGCCCCGGAAGAGCTCCAGCATCACCCGGTCATGGACAATCTCGGTGGAGGGCACGATGGTCTGGACCGGGAAGTAGCTGCTGTCGAAGTCCTGGACGATCCGCTTGGCGACGGTGCGGGGGGCCCCCTCCCGGGGGGTGATGGCGGCCACCGTCCCGTCCGGGGCATAGTCCACCTGGTAGAGGGCGGGCACGTAGACCCCGGGGATCCGGGCGGCGGCGGCGAGGAATTCGGGCTTGGACCAGCCCTCCTCCTTGGCCCGGCGGCAGAGCTCGATGATCTCCACCGACACGTCCTCTCCCTCGCCCAGGGCGAACAGGTCCACAAAGGGGGCCAGGGGCTCCGGATTGAAGGCGCAGGTCCCCCCGGCCACCACGATGGGGCCCGGCCCGGGCCGGTCGGCGCTGCGTACCGGCAGCCCTGCCAGATCCAGCATGTTGAGCACATTGCTGTAGGCCATCTCATAGCCCAGGGAGAAGCCGATGAGGTCAAAGTCGGCGATGGCGTCGCCGCTCTCCAGGCCGTAAAGGAGCACGCCCTCCCGCCGGAGCTCGGCCTCCATGTCCCCCCAGGGGGCGAAGACCCGCTCGCACCATACCCCGTCCATGGCGTTCATCACCCCGTAGAGGATGCGCAGTCCCAGGTTGGACATGCCGATCTCATAGGTATCGGGAAAACACAGCGCATAGCGGATGTCCACCTGGCGCCTGTCCTTGACCACGGCGCCGTACTCGCCGCCGGTGTACCGTGCGGGCTTCTGCACCCGCGGCAGAATATGCTCCAATGTCCGATTCATGCCAAACCCCCGTCGCTCCGCGCCCTGCGCGGAGAAAGTCGGTTTCTATTGTAGCGCGTTCCCGGCGGCCTGGCAAGTCCTACTTTGGGTTTTCTCCGGCTTTTTCCCCGCTTTTTGCGCCGGGACGGGGCAAGTCTGTTACAAAATGCCCGGAAGACGGCAGAATTGCGACACAAGCGAAAATGTGTCTATGGTGTCTGCTTCGGACTTGACATAGAATAAAAACCGTGTCATGATGGACTTAATTATCATAGAGACATGATATTGCCATTTACGAGAAAGGATCGTGTCATGGGCATTCTCGATTATATGAAGGTGTTCGGCATCAACAAGGCGCTGGACTATCTGGAGCAGGATCCGGACGCCAATCTCCCCAAGCTGATGGAATGGGTGGACAAGTTCGGCGGGGAGCGGCTCTTTCCCGCCTATCAGGATGTGTTCCGTCACGCTCTGACCGACCCGGAGAACAACTGGTACCGCCTGATCAAGAGTATGTACTCCGACATCGACAGCCGGGTTTTGAAGCAAATCTTTGAGAACTTCGTGGTCCACGCCAATCTGCTGGACTGGCCCCGCCGGAACCGGGAGGGGGGGCTCACGGCCGACGGCGCCCCCTGGTCGGTGATCATCGACCCGGCCTACCCCTGCGGCATGGACTGCGAGGGGTGCGGCGCCGCCGTCTTCGGCGTCCAGCCCGATATGGAGTTCGACGGGCTGGACGAGGAGATCGAGGCCCGCAAGGCCAGGGGGACCTATCTCTACATCTTCAGCAGCGGGGATCCCCTGGCCCGGGAGCGGGAGATCATCGCCCTGTGCAACAAGCACCGGGACTGCGTCTTTGCCGCCTTTACCACGCCCCGCTCCATCACCGGGGAGCTGGCCGCCGACATGCTGCGGGTGCGCAACCTGTTCCCGGCGATCCAAACCGACGAGGCGGACGGGGAGGCCGGCACGGCCATGGACCTGCTCCGCCAGTGGAAGCTACCCTACGGTGCGGCCTGCCGCTGCACGGCGGACAATGCGGATCGGGTGGCCACCGAGGCCCATTACGACGGCCTCATCCGCCGGGGGGCCAAGTTCTGCTGGTTCTTCACCTGCCGGGCGGAGGGGACCGCCCAGCCCACCCAGCTCCAGCTCTCCGCCATCCACCAGCGGGTGACGGCTTTCCGCAAGACCAAGCCCCTGCTGACTCTGGACTTTTGGGACCGGCCCAGCCCCTCGGCCGCCGCGCCCCAGAGCGAACTTTTAGAAGGTGGTGCGTTATGAGCATTGTCAAGGACCCAAGCCTGGCCCCTTCGGGCCATCAGAAGATCCAGTGGGTGCGGGATTTCATGCCCGCCCTCAGCGGCATTGAGGAGCGGTTCCGCCGGGAGAAGCCCTTCGCCGGGCTGACCATCGCGGTCTCCGTCCATCTGGAGGCCAAGACCGCCAACCTGGGCCTGGTCCTCCGGGAGGGGGGCGCGGAGGTCCACCTCACCGGCTGCAACCCGCTGTCCACACAGGACGATGTGGCCGCCGCCGTGGCCGGCTCCGGCGTGGACACCTACGGTGTCCACGGGGTAGATATGGAGGAGTATGAAAACCTCCTCGTCGAGACCCTGAAATGCCGCCCCCACTTGATTGTGGACGACGGCGGCGACCTCATCCACCTGCTGGGGGGACGGTGCGCCCAGTACGGCGGCCGCCTCATCGGCGGCTGCGAGGAGACCACCACCGGCATCCACCGCCTCCGGGCCCGGGAGCGGGAGGGGATTCTGCCCTGCCCCATGATGGCGGTCAACGACGCCAAGGCCAAGCACTACTATGACAACAAGTACGGCACCGGCCAGTCCACCTGGGACGCCGTCATGCACACCACCAACCTGATCGTGGCGGGCAAGACCGTCGTGGTGGCGGGCTACGGCTGGTGCGGCAAGGGCATTGCCATGCGGGCCAAGGGGATGGGAGCCAACGTGATCGTCACCGAGGTGGACCCCTTCAAGGCCCTGGACGCCACCATGGAGAATTTCCGGGTCATGTCCATGGACGAGGCTGCCAAAATGGGCGATATCTTCGTCACCGCCACCGGCTGTAAGGACGTGATTGTCAAGCGGCACTTCGACGTGATGAAACACAACGCCGTCCTGTGCAACGCGGGCCACTTCGACTGCGAGGTGGACGTGGCCGGGCTGGCCGCCATGTCGGTGAAGCAGGAGGAGCGGCGGGCGAGTATCGTGGGCTACACCCTGCCCGACGGCCGCACCCTCAACGTGCTGGCTGAGGGCCGCCTGGTGAACCTGGCCGCGGGCAACGGCCACCCGGCGGAGATTATGGATATGTCCTTCGCTGTCCAGGCCCTGTCCCTGGAGTGGCTGGTGAAGCACCAGCAGGGTCTGGAGAAGAAGGTCTATATCGTGCCCGGCGAGATCGACGACCAGATCGGCCGGGTGAAGCTGGCCGCCCTGGGGCTGTCCATCGACGCCCTTACCCCCGAGCAGGAGGCTTACCTAAACGGCTGGAAGGCATGATTTCCCGGCACACGCCGGTTATCGACTGACAGAAAGAGGGAATATACGATGAAAAAGAGACTGCCCGCCCTGGTCCTGGCACTGACGCTGATCCTGCTGACCATCCCCACGGCCGCCGCGGACTACACCTTTACCGACCGAAGCGGCACCACCCGCACCGTCAAGGACGGGGAATACTCCTTTGCCACCCGGGTGGTGGAGTTTATCCCCGGCGACCCCTGGACCAACATCGAGAGGAACCAGAATCCGGCGGTAACCCTGGGCGAGCCCGACTACGCCGGATCGGACAGCGGCGCAGACCTGTGCCTGGGGGCCGGCGGCGTCCTGACGCTGGAGTTCGATGTGAGCATCGTGGACGGAGAGGGCGAGGACGTCTACGTCTTTGAGGTCGGGGGCCAGGTGGAGGCCACCAGGGTGGAGGTCAGCAGCGACCTGGTCACCTGGTACGACGTGGGCACCGCAAAGGGCGCCACCGCCGGCCTGGACATCAGCGGCAAGGTCCCGGATGGCGGCCGCTTCCGCTATGTGCGCCTCACCGACCTGGAGGGCTCCCATAGCGACTGGCCCGGCGCGGACATCGACGCGGTGCTGGCCCTGAACTCCAAGCCCGTCACCAGCGACTGGGCGGAGACCGAGATCGACAAGGCCAGGGAGTACGGCCTCATCCCCGACATCCTGGAGCACGCCGTGATGGATGAGCCCATCACCCGCCTGGAGTTCGCCGCCGTGGCAGTGAAGACCTACGAGGCCCTCTCCGGCACCGCCGCCCTGCCCGCCACGGTGAACCCCTTCACCGACTGCACCGATGTTGAGATGCTGAAGGCGTACAACCTCAATGTGGCCGTGGGGGTCTCCTCGAATACCTTCGCACCCGACCAGCTCCTGAACCGGGAGCAGGCGGCCACCATGCTGGCCCGGGTCTTCAAGCGTGTGACCATGCCCGGCTGGAGCTTTGAAGCGGACGCCTCTTATCCCCTGAGCTTCCAGCAGCCCGCCCCCTTCGCGGACGACGCCGTCATCTCCGGCTGGGCGCGGGAGAGCGTCTACTTCATGGCGGCCAACCAGATCATCAACGGTGTGGGCGAGAACCGGTTTGCCCCGGCCAACGTCACCTCCGAGCAGGAGGCTGGCGGCTACGCCAACGCCACCCGGGAGCAGGCGCTGGCGATTGCCGTGCGGATGGTAGAGAACCTGAAGCCGTAACACCGGGCGGATTCAGACAGAAGGGGGAATCTGTCTATTGAAAAAAGGCGGGGGCCCCGTTACAATAGCCACTGTAAAATTGAATAGCCTTATCAAGAGCGGTGGAGGGAACGGCCCAATGAAGCCCGGCAACCTGCCTAGCAAGGTGCCAAATCCGGCGGTGTAAATCGAAAGATGAGGACTGATCAGCCTCAAAGTGCGCTCCGCCACAAACCCGGCGGAGCGCCTCTTTTTCTCTGAAAGAAAAAGAAGCAAACGGCGTCCGTTTTGCCCTTCCGGCAGACGCTCCGCCCGGCCGCGAGGGGCTGAGAACCTGTATTCACAACCGCTGCATACCGCCTTGCCCGGCGAAAAAATCCCTTGGCAATGCGGCATCCCCCGGTTATGAATACAGGCTCTAAGGCCGTGCGCAGCATGGCAATGAGAAAGGATGGAACAAAGACATGGCACACAGACTGTTTACCTCGGAGTCCGTTACCGAGGGGCACCCCGACAAAGTATGCGACCAGATCTCCGACGCGGTGCTGGACGATATTCTCGCCAGCGATCCCGAGGCCCACGTGGCCTGCGAGACCTTCACCACTACCGGCATCGTCACCGTCATGGGCGAGATCACCACCAAGCACTACACCGACATTCCCGCCATTGTGCGCCGCACGGTGCAGCGCATCGGCTACACCGACCCGGCCTACGGGTTTGACTACCGCTCCTGCGCGGTGATGACCGCCATCGACGAGCAGTCCCCCGACATCGCCATGGGCGTGAACAAGTCCTTCGAGCACCAGGAGGGCGGCGCGGACGAGGCCGACCTCATCGGCGCCGGCGACCAGGGCATGATGTTCGGCTACGCCTGCAATGAGACCCCCGAGCTCATGCCCGCCCCCATCGCCATGGCCCACCAGCTGTCCAAGAAGCTCACCGCCGTGCGCAAGAGCGGCAAGCTCTCCTGGCTGCGCCCCGACGGCAAGAGCCAGGTCACGGTGGAGTACGGCGACAGCGGCGAGGTGCTGCGCTGCCCCGCCCTGGTGGTCTCCACCCAGCACGACCCCGACGTCTCCCTGCAAGACCTGCGGGAGGCGGTGGTGGAGGAGATCATCAAGCCGGTGATCCCCGCCCAGTACATCGACAAGGACACCAAGATCTATGTGAACCCCACCGGGCGCTTCGTGGTGGGCGGCCCCGTGGGCGACACCGGCCTCACCGGCCGCAAGATCATCGTGGACACCTACGGCGGTTCCGCTGCCCACGGCGGCGGCTGCTTTTCCGGCAAGGATCCCACCAAGGTGGACCGCTCCGCCGCCTACATGGCCCGCTATGTGGCCAAAAACCTGGTGGCCGCCGGCCTGGCGGACAAGTGCCAGATCGAGGTGGCCTATGCCATCGGCGTGGCCCACCCGGTCTCCGTCCTGGTGGACGCCTACGGCACTGGCAAGCTCCCCGAGGAGCGCCTCTCCCAGATCGTCACCGAGTGCTTCGACCTGCGCCCGGCTAAGATCATCGAGCATCTGGACCTGCGCCGCCCCATCTACGAGCAGACCGCCGCCTACGGCCACTTCGGCCGTCCCGAGCTGGACCTCCCCTGGGAGCGTCTGGATATGGTGGAGAAGCTCAAGAGCTACCTGTAAGCGGCCTCCGCGCCTTTTGGCGCGTACAAGCGTTTTGCGAAGCAAAACCTTGAGACAGGGCGGATTCACTCCGCCCTGTCTGAGTCAAATCGGGGCCCCACGGGATGGAACATCCCGTGGGATGCGCCTGGATATGGTGGAGAAGCTCAAGAGCTACCTCTAAAAAAACATATAATTTCCACAAGCCGAGGGCCGGAACGCATTGTGTTCCGGCCCTCGGCTGCAAAGATTGGAATTTGAGCGCTTAGGGTCCGGTGCCGGTACCGTCGCAGCGCCAGACGTTACCGTCCTGATACAGATAGCCGCACCGCCACCACTGGAGGGCGTTCTCCGGGGCGTCCTCGCCCTCGTACTCCCCGGTATTGCCCGCCATGGACCAGTGCAGGGCGGTCTCATTCTCCGGCACAAAGACCGCGCTGTACCAGAACAGGAAGGACTCCCGGTCCTGGAGATCGGCGGGGTAGAATTCCCGGTCCCTCTCGGTGTCCACCCTCACGTCCCGGATGTCCAGATAGGTCCACTTTTCCTTGCTCCCGGCGGCGGCCAGCAGATGGGTCCCCTCGTACTGCTCGATCCAAGCCCGGGCCAGTTCCTCGCGGCTGCGGCCATCGTCCGGAACGGCGATGTCCCGCTCCAGCGCCTCCGTCTCGATCTCGTCGAACCACTGGCGGACATATTCAAAGAGCTCATAGGCAAAGATGTCGTCCCGGACCGCCTGCTCCGCCCGGAACCACCGGCGATCCCCGCCGTTCCGGTAGGCCACCAGCCCGGACCCCTGGTAGGAGGTCAGGGATAGCTCCTCCTGGCCCACCCGCAGCACGGCGCACCCCTCCAGCTGGGCGGGATCCACCTCCTCCACAGTCTCCCAGTGAAAATCGCGGATGATGTCCCGGGGCATGTTCCAGCCCCAGCCCGTGGCCGTGGTATAGGACAGGACCTCGGAGCCGTCCGCCGGGGCCAGCGTCATGAAAACCTCCTCCCGGGCGGTGATGGTATCCCACAGGCCCTGGGCCAGGTAGGCCGGGTCGGCGTCCAGCAGGCCTAGACGCCTTAAACCGTCTTCCACCATCTGCTCCGGCCCCACGTCGTTGGACATCTCGTGCCACAGGTAGGTGAGCGCCCCGTCCTCCTCCAGCCGGAAAAACAGGTAGTCGCAGTCCGGGTAGCCGGGCATCACCCAGTCGTCCTCGGTGATGTATATGCCGCCAGCGACGATCACCTCCGTGGGGGTGGTGGTATGGTACTCGTAGTTGAAGCGGTAGACATGGAGGGTGATGCCCCCCACCCGGAGCTCCTCTGGGCCGGTGATGGACTCCACCCGCCAGCCGTCGTATTCCGCCGTGGCCAGCAGGGGCTCGGACTCCGGCTCCGGCCCCCTGCCCAGTACGTCGCCGGGCTTGGGCATCCAGGACTCCACCAGCTCCCTGGCCTTGTCCACCACCGCCTGGGGTGCGTCAATATTGGACATCACATGGTCCTCACAGGTCCGGGGGTCCCGGTAGACCAGCAGGTTCTCCCCGTCAAAGCGGAGATAGCGCACCCAGTTCCGGTACACGCCGTCCGCCCCCTGGACCATCCCGGCGGCCTTCATCAGGCCGGTGCCCGGATCCCATTGGCTCCAGTCCATGAGATAGTCCGGAACATAGTCCGGCTTTGCCTCCGCCCACAGGGCGGCGATATCGGCCAGGTATACGGCGCCGTCCCGCTGGAAGAGGAGCTGTGCGGGGGCCACCACCTCCGCATTGCCGTCCCCGTCGCAGTCCATGTGGAAGGTCTCGGACATATCGCCGCGTACCCGGGCCAGCCGGATGGGGCTGCCGTCCGCCCCGATACAGACGTACTCGGTGACATAGCCCGCATCCGTCCAGTAGGTGATGGCGTCCACCGGGCCGTCCCAGCCGAAGAGCCCCTCGTCGAAGCCTCCGCCGCCGGTGAAGCCCCCGCCGTCTCCCAACGGCAGGGCCAGAAAACAGCGGTACTCCAGGTGCTCCAGGCGCTTATCCACCACGGCGAAATACTGCGTCTGCTCCTGGTAGGAGGTGAGCAGCCAGATGTCGCAGGAATTGCCCTCCCGGTAGAGCTCCGCCTGCTCGTTCCACTCGGTTTTAACCGCCAGGACGGGGTAGGGCTCCGGGTCGCAGGGTTGGACCTCCGCCAGGGAGATCACGGACTCCGGCTCGCCCCAGCCCTCCAGGAAGACCGGACCGGGGGTGGGCTCCGCCGGGGCGGTGGCCGCTCCGGTAAAGGTACAGGCCGACACCACGCCCGCCAGCACCGCCGCGGCCACGGCGGCGGCCGCCAGCTGCTTCGGCTTTTGGGCGATGCGGGAGATGCGGTCCCGGAGCTGCTTTTTCCCGGCGGTCATGGTGGTGGCGGCCAGCAGGGGGCTGGCCGGGCTGCGCCGCACCGGGATCAGGGAGAGCAGCGTCTGGCCATAGGGGATCCGCTCCTCCTCCCCCAGGCGGAGGAGGGCCCCCTCGTCACAGGCCAGCTCGCAGTCGGTCTTGGACGCGGCGGCGGCGATCCACACCAGGGGGTCAAACCAGTAGAGGGCCAGACAGACGCACCGCAGCAGTGCCCACAGGGGGTCCAGATGGCGGGCGTGAGTCTCCTCATGGGCCAGCACGTGGCGCAGCCGCTCCGGGGAGGCGGCCGCCCCGGGGGTGAGATAGATGGCCGGGCGCACCAGCCCGAACAGGCAGGGGGAGGCGAGCGCGCCCTCCGTAAGATAGACCTGCCGGGCGGTCAGGCCGGTGGGATAGACCCTCCGGCAGCGGCGCAGCCTCTGCCAGAAGCGCAGGTTGGCCCAGAGCATCCCCGCCGCCGCCAGGGCGGTCCCGGTCCAGCGGATCGCGGCCAGCACCTCCGCCGCCGTGGGGGCGGCAGGACCGGCGGGCTCCGGCTCCGGCACGGAGAGGTCCTCCGCCGGGGCGGCGGGGTCCGTCCGGGGCTGGCTCTGCGGGGCCGCGGGCAGGGGGGCCGTGTCCGCCGGGGGGATCGGGGCGGGACGGCGGGCCAGTTCCCGGGCCACCGCCGCCCGGACCGGCTGCACGGTGGTCAGCACCGAGAAGTCCGCCGCAGGCAGCTGGAAGGGGATCAGCAGCCGCAGGAGCACCAGCCCCCACAGGGCGTACTGCACCCGCCGGGACAGGGCCCGCCGGAACGCACCCCGCAGAAGCAGCAGCGCCCCGATCAGCAGGGAAGAGGTGATCAGCCGTTCAATCATGGTTCGCGCCTCCTTTTGCCTTCTCCAGAATGGCGGACAGCTCCTCAAGGTCTGCCTGGGACAGGGCCTGGCTGTCCACCATGGCGTTGAGCATCACCCCCAGGCGGCCGCCGTACACCTTATCCAGAAAGTGCCGGGTCTCCCGCCGGGCGGCGTCGCTCTGCCGGAGGACCGGGTAGTAGGCCTTGGCCCGGCCGCCGTCCTCGTAGCGGACCGCCCCCTTGGCCTCCAGCCGGGAGAGCATGGAGATGATGGTGTGCTTGCTCCAGCCTGCCTCCTCCTTTAGTGCGGCGGTCAGCTGGGTAATGGTCCGGGGGGCCTCCTCCCACAGCCGGCGCATCAGCACCCACTCCCCGTCCGAGAGCTCCAGTTTCATAGCGCAGCCTCCTTTTGGTAAGTATTTGTCTACCTCTGTATTCAGCATAGCAGAGAGGTAGACGGTTGTCAACCAAAAAAGGGTAACAATCCGGAAACAGCGGCGGCGGGGATTGACATCTCTCCCCGGCCCGTGTAAACTGGCAGGGCGAGAGAGGGGGCGGGGGAACTGTCATATTTTTGGAGCCAGCCGTATTTTTTTCTGCTGCTGTGTACCGGCCTGTCCTATACCCTGCGCACCTCCCGGGTCCTCGCGGGGGTCCGGCACCGGAATATCTACGACCTGTTCCTGCGGGAGCAGTGTACCCCGGAGGTCCGGCGGCAGGTGGGGCAGGCCCTGCTGGCGTCGATTCCCGCCGGGGTGTCCTCCCTGAGCTGGTGGATGCTGCTGGGGATGATGGCGCTGGGGGGCGCGGGCTGCCTGCTCTGGTACGCCCTCTTCTCCCTGATGTGGATCCGGCCCATAGGGGCGCTGTCCGCCCTCTGGGCCTACTACCGGGCCCCGGGGGAGGGGGAGATTTGCTTCAGCGCCCTGTTCACCCGGTCCCGAAGCCGGAGATCGCTGGCGCCTGCGCCCCTGCGGGCGGGGCTGCTGGCCCTGATTCAGGCCGGGGTGCTCCTCTGCTTGCTCTGTCCCGCCGGGCTGATCCTCCCGCGGTCTCTGGCCGGACCCGGCCTCCGGACGGCTGTTGGCTGCCTGCTGGCGGCGGCGGTGGTCCGGCTGTTTCTCCCCAGCGCCCGCCGCCGGGCCTGGGCGGTGGCCTCGGTCCTCTTCCTGGCCGTCCTGGCGGCCGCCCTGCTGTGGAATCTGCCCAATCTCATCCCGGCCTTCAAGCTGGTGCTCCAGGATGCCGTTCAGTGCAGCTCCTTCCTCTTCGCCCTGTCGGGCGCGGGGCTCCAGCTGGTCCTGCGGGGCGGCGGACAGCTGGGGGCGGGAATGGTGAGTCTCCAGACAGCCCCGGGCTCCGGCGGCGGGCCCTGGCTGCCCCATCCGGTCTGCGCCGGACTTCAGGCCCAGCTTCAGGCCCTGCTGTCCCTGCTGCTCCACCTGCTGCTGGGGCTGATCTTCCTCTGCGCCCAGCTCGTCCCCCAGCGTAACGTCTGGCTTCAGGTGCTGCTCTGGGGCTTCCTCTGCCTGTTTGGCATAGAGCGCTTTCTCCAGGCCCTGCGGCGGTTCCCCGGGGCATCCCGGGTACGGCGGGCGGCGGCCGGACTGTGCAGCCTGCTGGGCTGGCTGCTGCTGGAGCGGCTGTGCGGCGGCGTGTTTCAGGCGGCCTTCTGGGGACTGCTCTGGGCCGGGAGCCTGGGCACAGCCGGGCTGCTGCTGGGCGACAGCGGCTGGTACTTCGCCCTGCTGGAGGATTACCGGGACGCCCTCCTCTGGCATGTACAGCCCCACCCGCGGATCTCCCGGCAGCATAGGCCGCCCCCCTGAATCAAATTGTGTGATATTTCAGATAATTTCACCATATGATACCGGTATTTTTACGATATACTATAGGCAATCGCTGTTGTATCGACAAAAAGTGTCCGGCACAAGGACGGAACGGACTGCGGTGTAACGCCCCGCGAAGGGGGGAGGCGTTTCTCCGCGGCCCTTTTTTTAGCCATTGCCGGAGCACAGGCGGAAGGTCCGGCGGCGCGGGGCCCTTTGCGCTGGGCGCTGCGGCGGTTCCCGCGCAGGGACTGTACGGGGGAGGAGGAGACATGCTCAAATACTTCATCAAACGGATTCTATCGGCGCTGGTCACCATTTTCTTCATCATCACCATTACGTTTTTTCTGATGAAGGCCATTCCCGGCGACCCCTTTGCCAGTGAGAAAATGCCCAATCCGGAGGTTCGGGCCGCCATGATGGCCAAATATGGCCTGGACAAGCCCCTGCTGACCCAGTATGTCATCTACCTGGGCAACTTTATCCGGGGGGACTTCGGCGTCTCCTATACCAAGGCAGGTATCACCGTCAACAAGGTGATCGGGGACGGCTTTCCCTATTCCCTGGCCATCGGCATCTACGCCTCGCTGGTGGTGGTCTTCGCGGGCATTCTCTTCGGGGCCATCTGCGCCCTGAGACAGAACAAGCTCATTGACCGCATCTTTATGGTGCTGGCCACCATCGGGGCCACCATCCCCAGCTTTGTGCTGGCCACCGGCTTCCTCTTTTTGTTCAGCAAGACCCTGGGGCTGGTCCCAGCCTTCGGGGTGGACTCGGCGGCGGGGTACATCGGTCCGGTCCTGGTGATCGGGGCCTTCCCCCTGTCCTTCATCACCCGCCTGACCCGGACCAGCCTGCTGGAGGTCCAGCAGCAGGACTATATCCGTACCGCCCGCAGCAAGGGCATCTCGGAGTTCAAGGTCATCTATAAGCACGCCATGCGCAACGCCCTGCTGCCGGTGGTCACGTATATCGGCCCCATGGTGGCCTCCATCGTCACCGGCTCCTTCGTGATTGAGAAGGTCTTCGGCATCCCCGGCGTGGGCAGCCTGTTCACCACCAGCATCGTCAACCGGGACTACCCGCTGATCATGGGCATCACGGTCTTTTTCGCCATCCTGCTGGTGATCTCGGTGCTGATAGTGGATATCGTGTACGTGCTGGTAGACCCGCGCATCAAGCTGGACTGAGAGGAGGGGCCCATGAACACGAACGCGAACGCGGCGGACCGGCGCTGGCAGCCGGCGGACCGGAGCAAGCTGGCGCCGGAGGCCATCCGCGGCCCCAGCCTGACCTATTGGCAGGACTGCTGGCAGCGGCTGAGGCGGAACAAGAGCGCCCTCGTCTCCATGGTGACCATCATTGTAGTGGTGCTCTCCGCTATCTTCGTCCCCATCTTCTGGCCCTACTCCTACGAGGAGCAGAACCTGATGTACGCCAACATCCCGCCGGATCTGGACATCTACGACCTGGGCGGGGGGCACTATATCTATATCACCAACGAGTTCAAGTGCATCGACACGGACGACGCGGGCCACCTGCTGGGGGCCTCCAACCTGGTGTTTGACGACAAGACCAACCGCTCCTACGAGTACGAGATCAACGGCAAAACGCTGCTGGTGGACTACGGCGTCTATTTCCGGGCCAAGACCGAGTATACCCGCCGGTCGGCCGCCCACCGGGACGACGGGGTTCTCCCGGTGGCTGAGCTGGAGTACCTGCGGGACTACTTCGGGGACGCCGCCCCCGCGCAGGGCACTGTCCCCCTGGCCGAGGCGGAGCGCATCCTGGAGAAGGAGATTGAACGCTTCCACGTCTTCTATGACGGGCAGCAGATCCACCCCTTCAAGACCGTCCTCAACAAGACCTATATCTGGGGCAGCGACTCTCTGGGCCGGGACCTGTTTATCCGGGTGATCTACGGCGCCCGGGTCTCCCTGCTGGTGGGCGTGGTGGCCGCCCTGGTCAACTTTGTGGTGGGCGTGCTCTACGGCGGCGTGGCCGGTTACTTCGGCGGCCGGGTGGACAACATTATGATGCGCATCGTGGACATCATCAGCTCCATTCCCATGATGCTCTACGTGATCCTGATCATGGTGGTGCTGGGCTCCGGCCTGCACTCCATCATCCTGGCCATGGGCCTGACCTACTGGGTGGGCATGGCACGGATCGTCCGCTCCCAGGTCCTCAGTATGCGGGGGCAGGAGTTTGTGGCGGCGGCTACCCTTCTGGGAGTCCCGCCCCGAAAGATCCTTACCCGCCACCTGATCCCCAACGCCATGGGTCCTATCATGGTCTCCATCACCATGCAGATCCCCAGCGCCATGTTTACCGAGGCCTTCTTGAGCTTCATCGGCCTGGGCGTCTCCAAGCCCAAGGCCTCCTGGGGCGCACTGGCCAACGCGGCGCTGCCCAGCCTGTACACCAACCCCTATCAGCTCTTCTATCCCGCACTGGTGATGAGCGTCACCATCCTGGCGCTCAACCTGTTCAGCGACGGCCTTCGGGACTCTCTGGACCCCAGGCTGAGAAAGTGAGGGCGCTATGTCGAGACGATTGCTTTCAGTCCGGAATTTGAAGACCTCCTTTTTCACCCATGTGGGCGAGGTCAAGGCCGTGCGCGGCGTCAGCTTTGACGTGAACCAGGGCGAGGTGCTGGGCATCGTGGGGGAGAGCGGAAGCGGCAAGAGCGTGACCAGCCTCTCCATCATGGGCCTGCTCCAGTACCCCGGCCGGGTGGTGGACGGCGAGATCCTCTTCCGGGGAGAGGACCTGCTCTCCTACGGCAAGCGGCAGATGCGCCGGGTGCGGGGCAAAGAGATTGCTATGATCTTCCAGGATCCCATGACCTCCCTCAACCCGGTCTATACCGTGGGCAACCAGATCATGGAGATGATTCTGGAGCACGAGCGCATGAGCCGGTCCCAGGCCCGGGCCCGGGCGGTGGAGATGCTGGAGCTGGTGGGCATTCCCGGGGCGGCCAAGCGGGTCAACAGCTACCCCCACGAGTTCTCCGGCGGGATGCGCCAGCGGGCCATGATCGCCATGGCTCTGGCGTGCAGCCCCAAGCTCCTCATCGCCGACGAGCCCACCACCGCTCTGGATGTGACCATCCAGGCTCAGATCCTCAACCTCATCCGGGGCCTGAACCAGAAGCTGGACATGACCACCATCCTCATCACCCACGACCTGGGTGTGGTGGCCACCCTCTGCGACAAGGTGGCGGTGATGTACGGCGGGCTGATCATGGAGGACGGGGCCGCCGACGAGATCTTCTACCACCCCCGCCACCCCTACACCATGGGCTTGCTGGACTCCATCCCCCACGTGAACGAGGGGGAGAAGCGCCGCTTGAAGCCTATCCCCGGCACCCCGCCCAACCTGATTCACCCGCCCGCCGGGTGCCCCTTCAGCACCCGCTGCAAGTACTGCATGAACATCTGCACCGAGGAGCAGCCGCCCTACTTCACCGACGGCGCCCACCGCACCATGTGCTGGCTCCTCCATGACGAGGTCCAGTCCCAGCTGGACCCGGACTATGCCGCGCGGAGAGGAGGGGTTGGCCATGCCGGCGGATAAGCTGCTGGAGGTCGAGGGCCTGACCAAGCATTTCTACAAGCCCACCGGCTTCTGGGGCCAGAAAAAGCTGGTGGTCCAGTCGGTGGACCAGGTGAGCTTCCACATCTTCCGCAACGAGACCTTCGGTCTGGTGGGGGAGTCTGGCTGCGGCAAGACCACCGTGGGCCGCACCATCACCCG
Source organism: uncultured Flavonifractor sp. (assembly GCA_947649225.1). Taxonomy (GTDB): domain Bacteria; phylum Bacillota; class Clostridia; order Oscillospirales; family Oscillospiraceae; genus HGM12998. The sequence continues at coordinate 4,767 of CANSQX010000030.1, read as the reverse complement.
GCTCTACGAGCCCACCGCGGGGCGCGTCCTCTTCGACGGGGACGACATCAGCCACCTGACCCCCGTACAGCTCATGCCCTACCGCAAGCGCATTCAAATGATCTTTCAGGACCCCTACGCCTCCCTGGACGCCCGCATGACGGTGATGGATACCATCCGGGAGGCCCTGGACCTCCATTTTCCCCAGCTGTCCAAGGAGGAGCGCAACGGCCGGGTCTACCAGCTGCTGGACCGGGTGGGGCTCATGCGGGAGCACGCCGACCGCTATCCCCACGAGTTCTCCGGCGGCCAGCGCCAGCGCATCGGCATCGCCCGGGCCCTGGCGGTCAACCCGGAGTTCATCGTCTGCGACGAGCCCATCTCCGCCCTGGATGTGTCCATTCAGGCCCAGGTGGTCAATATGCTGGAGGATCTCCAGAAGGAACTGGGCCTCACGTACCTGTTCGTGGCCCACGACCTGTCCATGGTGCGCCACATCTCCAGCCGCATCGGCGTCATGTATCTGGGCAAGCTGGTGGAGGTGGGGGACAGCGAGGAGATCTACCAGCGCCACCGCCACCCCTATACGGAGGCCCTGCTCTCCTCCGTGCCGGTGCCCGATCCGGAGGAGGCCCGCCGCAGCACCCCCATCATGCTCCAGGGGGAGATCCCCAGCCCCATCGATCCCCCCTCCGGGTGCCGCTTCCGCACCCGCTGCCCCTACGCCATGGAGCTCTGCGCCCAGCAGGAGCCCCCCCTCGCGGAGATCGGCGAAGGCCATGCCGTCGCCTGTCATAAAATTAACCCTATGGATGAAAGAAAGGAAGGAAACACATGAAGCGCAAGAACTGTCTGGCCCTGCTGCTGGCCGCCGCACTGACGGTGGGTCTGGCCGCCTGTGCCCCCACCACCGGCGGGAACGGCGACGCCGCCGCCACCCCGCCCCCGGCCGCCCCCGATGCCGGGACGCCCACCACTCCGGCGGAGCCCGCCGCCCCCTCCACGGACTATATGGTCTGGAACATCGGCTCCGAGCCCAAGACCTGGGACCCCCAGCTCAACACCGAGGGCATGGGCGGCCACGTGATCATCAACCTCTATGACGGTCTGGTCCGGGACACCAACGACGGCATCAAGATGGCCACCGCCGAGAGCTATGAGCTCTCCGCCAACGCCGAGGGCGTGGAGAACACGGTCTACACCTTCACCCTGCGGGACGACGCCTTGTGGTCCGACGGCCAGCCCGTCACCGCCGGGGACTACGAGTACGCCTGGAAGCGGGCCTGCTCCCCTGAGATGGCCTCCCCCTACGCATTCCTCATCACCGACTATATCAAGGGCGCCTATGAGTACTTCAGCGGCGAGGGCACCCGGGACGACGTGGCCGTCAAGGCCCTGGATGAGAAGACCCTCCAGGTGGAGCTCAAGCAGCCCACCGCCTACTTCCTCAACCTGGTCTCCTTCTTCACCTATATGCCCTGCCGCGAGGACATGGCCTCCACCGGCGAGGGCTGGGAGAAGGACCCCGCCAAGTGCGTTACCAACGGCGCCTTTACCCTGGAGGAGTACAAGATTGGCTCCCACCTGCTGCTGAAGAAGAATGAGAACTTCTGGAACAAGGACAACGTGGAGCTGGCCGGGATCCGGGCCCTGTTCATCACCGACTCCACCACCTCGCTCCAGGGTTATGAGGCCGGCGAGATCCAGGTGACCAGCACCCTGCCCGGCGAGGAGATCCCCCGCCTGCTGGCCGAGGATCCCAACTTTACCAGCGACCCGGCGCTGGGCACCACCTACTATATGTTCAACATGGACGTGGAGCCCGTCAACGATATCAACGTGCGCAAGGCCCTGTCCCTGGCCATCGACCGCAAGCTGATTGTGGAGCAGGTGCTGCGCAACGGCGCGGTGCCCGCCGCCGCCTTCATCGCCCCCTCCTTCAAGCTCTCCACCGGCGAGAGCCTGCGCTCCCTGGACGGCAGCGGCCGGGTGCAGGAGGAGTACGGCATCGATCCCTACGCCGCCCGTGTGGAGGAGGCCAAGGCCTGCCTGGCCGAGGCGGGCTACCCCAACGGCGAGGGCTTCCCCACCCTGGACCTGCTCTACTATGAGTCCGGCTATCAGGCCAGCGTGGCCGAGGCCGTCCAGCAGATGTGGGAGCAGAATCTGGGCGTCAAGGTCAACCTGAAGGTGCAGGAGTACGCCGTCTTCGCCAATACGGTGGGCACCAACGACTGGACCATCGCTCAGACCGGCTGGAGCGCCGACTACAACGACCCCATGACCATGCTCTCCCTCTTCACCTCTACCGGCCTGAACGAGGCCCGCTGGCGCTGGAAGCCCTATGCCGGCTGCCCCGACGACACGACCCTCAACCCCGAGAACGAGGCCTATGACAACGCCGTGAACTTGGCCGGCGCCGCCACGGGCGCCGACCGCGACGGCTACCTCATCGAGGCGGAGGACGTGCTCATGGACAATATGGTCATCTGTCCCCTGTTCTACGCCACCTATACCCAGGTGATTGACTACGGCAAGGTCTCCGGCCCGGGCCGCACGCCCATTGGCCAGTGGGACTTCCAGTACTACAAGATGGTAGGCTGAGCCCCCGCGCCCGCAGTCTCCAGCGCCCCTCATGGTCCCTCCGGGGCATGAGGGGCGCTTTTCTGCTCCGGGCCCCTTTGAAGCGGGCCTGCACTTGTGATATAATAGCAATCAAGCATAACCGGGCTGGCGGCCGCCAGCCTGCTTCCGGCTCTCCGAGAGCCGGAGGCAGAGGTGTGCGGTTTTCCGGAAGAAAGGCGGTTATGGGACCATGTGGATCAGCATCCTGGAGGACGAGGCGGTTTTGAACAACCTGATCACCAAGTACCTGCAAAAGGAGGGCTATCAGGTCCGCAGCTACCTGACCGGGGAGGACGCCCTGAAGGGCCTGGAATACCCCACCGACCTGTGGGTGATTGATATTATGCTGCCCGATATCGACGGCTTTACCGTCTTCCGGGGGGTGCAGGAGCAGAACCCGGACAGCTATGTGATCTTTATCTCGGCCCGGAACCAGGATGTGGACCGGGTGGCCGGACTGGAGCTGGGGGGCGACGACTACATCTCCAAGCCCTTTCTGGTGCGGGAGCTGGTCATTAAGATCAACCGGATGCTCAAGTCCCCCCGGCCGAAAAACACGGCCCTCCGCCTGGGTCCCTACCTGGTCCAGCTGGAAAAACACCTGGTCACCCGGGACGGCGAGGCCGTCAGCCTGACGGTGAAGGAATACGACCTGCTGCTCCATATGGCGGCCAACCGGGGACACGTGCTCCGCCGGGGAGAGATCCTGGACGCGGTGTGGGGGTACGCCTTCTACGGCTCAGACCGGGTGGTGGACGACACCATCCGCCGCCTGCGGAAAAAGCTGCCCGGCCTGACCATCAACACCCTGTACGGCCTGGGCTACTGTCTGACGGAGGAGGAGCCGTGAGCCGTTTTTCCGGCCGGAGCTGGCTCCAGGACAGGCCTCTGGCTGTCCAGCTCTGGGCCGTGCTCTCCCTGTGGACCCTTCTGGCCGCCGGGGCCGGGCTGATCTATGCCCGCATCTTCCTCGTGCCCGGGCTGACCCTGGACCCGGAGCAGGGGAGGGGCCTCCTCTCCCTGCTGCTCATGCTGCTGATCGCCAACCTGTTCATCGCCAAGCTGGCCGCCCAGCGGGTGGCCGAGCCCTTCGAGCTCCTGGCCGGGAACCTGGCCCGTATCCGGGGAAAAAACTGGGAGGAGAAGATCGTCCAGGTCCGGCGCAAGGACGAGATCGGGCAGATCATCAACACCCTGTCCCAGATCCAGCGCAACGTGGTGGAGATCAACGAGGACGAGGAGCTCTTTTATCAGACGGTCTCCCACGGCTTGAAAACCCCCATCATGGTTATTCAGAACTGCTGCGCCGCCTATTACGACGGCATCTATGGCGACGAGGCCATCGACATTATCATGAAGGAGAGCCTTTCCCTGGAGAAGAGCGTGCGCAAGCTGCTCTATGTCTCCTCCTTCGACCACATGCTGGGCCACCGCGCCGACTTCCGGCCGGTCCGGCTGGCGGAGCTGTCGGCGGAGTGCTGCAAGCGCTTCCTGGGCAACGAGAAGGGCATCCGCCTCACCGCCGCCGTGCCCGAGGACTTTGTGGTGCAGGGCAACGCCGCGTCCCTCCAGACGGTCTTTGACAACATCGTGGAGAACGCCCTGCGCTACGCCGTGAGCTATATCCGGATCTGGGCGGAGGCCGATCCCGCGGGGTATCTGATCTCCTTCGAGAACGACGGCCGCCAGATTCCGCGGCAGGTGATGGACCTGCTCTTCGAGAAATTTTTCAAGGGCGCGGACGGAAATTTCGGTCTGGGCCTTTATATCGCCCGGAAGATCGTCACCTTTCACCGGGGGGAGATCTGGGCGGAGAACCACCCCCAGGGCGTCCGCTTCCGGGTGCTGCTGAAGCAGAGCTGACCCCCGCGCCGCCGCGCCCTCTGGCCCTGCGCGGCGGCGCTCCAATCGAAACCAGAAACGGAGTGTTGCATATGAACCGGGCATTTTTATACGAAATGATCGCCACCCCCTCAGTCAGCGGCGGAGAGTTCGCCCTCCAGAAGAAGGCGGCCGCCTACATGCGGGAGCAGGGCGCGGCGGTCTCCACCGACTGGACCGGCAACGTGATTGCCTCGATCAACCCTGAGAGCCCTCTCCAGGTGCTGCTGTGCGGCCATATCGACGAGATCGGCTACCGGGTGACCCATATCACCGATGAGG
>CANSQX010000029.1 GCA_947649225.1 uncultured Flavonifractor sp. | reverse complement strand
CATTGGCGCACAGGCCGTAGCCCAGCCGGAGTCCGGCCATGGCATAGCTCTTGGTGAAGGCCCGAAGGAGAAACAGGTTGGGGTACTCCCCCACCAGGGGGGCCAGCCCCGGCCCCGCCCCGTCGGAGAGGGGGAGAAAGCACTCGTCCACCGCCAGCACAGCCCCGGCGGACCGGCACCGGGCGGCGGCCTCCGCCAGCAGATCGGGGGGGATGAGCCGCCCGGTGGGGTTGTTGGGGGTGCAGAGGAAAACCAGATCCAGGTCCGGGCCGATGGCATCCAGAAGGGCGCCGTCCGGATCGAAGTTCCGCGACGCCGCCAGGGGGTGGCGGAGCACCTGACAGCCGGTCAGGGTCAGGGCGGCCTCGTACTCGGAAAAGGTGGGGGCGGTGATCAGAGCCCGGCGGGGCTTCAGAGCCAGCGCGAGGCGGTAGATGAGGCCGGCCGCCCCGCAGCCGCAGAGAATTTGATCCGGAGCCGCACCGTCCCGGTCTGCGAGGGCCGTCCGGAGGGCCCGGCACTGGGGATCCGGATAGGCCGGGTCCCGAACCGCCCGGGCCGCCGCCTCCGCCGCCTCCGGCGGCATCCCCAGAGGGTTCAGATTGGTGGAAAAATCCAGGATTTCCCCGCTGTAGGACGTTTGGGCGGTGACCAGATCGCCGCCGTGGGTGGGTTCGCTCATGGCACTGCTCCTTTTCCTCCTTGATGGGGCCGGTTCCCCCGGCTAGCTACGTGAGCCTGGCTTACAAGAAAAGCCTGCCGCTGGCAAATTTTCTTAACGGTTCGGCGGTGGAACGCGGGCGGATACTATCCGCCCCTAAAAAGGGCGGCATCGAATACACGAAAGGAAGGCTTGCGCCAGCCGGTTTTGCAGGGTGACCATCGCCCGGCGGGCGGCCTGAGGCCACCGTTGGGAACGGAACGCAGCATCTGAACCGGCAGACCGCTGCTGACGATCAAGGAGGCCCCAAAACCCGGACCGGCCGCCCGGGCTCCGGCCCCACCGGGGGGCTGGAAGTCCCCATCCCCGCCGGGGCCTACCGCGGCGCCAGCAGCGCCAAAAGCGGCGCCCCGCACACCAACGCCAGGGTCAAAAAAGCCGCTGCATACATCAGCCGGTTTGCCCGCAGAATATCCGCCGCCTCCAGCGGCCGGTCCGGATCGCCAATAAAGGGCTTTTCCAGAATTTTGCCGAAATACTGGGCAGGCCCCGCCAGCTGGATGTGGAGCGCCCCGGCACAGGCGGCCTCCGTATGGGCCGAATTGGGGGACTTGTGCTTCCTCCGGTCCCGCCGGAACACCCGCAGGGCATTGCGCCCGTCAAACCCCGCCGGCCGGGCGGCCAGGCACATGAGCACCCCCGCCAGCCGGGCAGGAATCCAGTTGAGCACGTCGTCCAGCCGGGCCGCCGCCCGCCCGAAATACAGATACCGCTCATTCCGGTACCCCACCATGGAGTCCAACGTGTTGGCGGCCTTGTAGATCATCCCCAGGGGCGCGCCCCCCAGCGCCAGAAAAATCAGCGGGGCCACCACCCCATCGGAGGCGTTCTCCGCCACGGTCTCCACGGCGGCCCGGGCCACCCCGGCCTCATCCAGTCCATCGGTGTCCCGGCCCACAATCATGGAGACCGCCCGGCGGGACTCCTCCAGGGTGCCCGTCTTCAGCGCCCGGTACACCTTGACGCTCTCGTCCCGAAGGGACCGGGCGGCCAGCAGCTGATAGCTCAGCAGCGTCTGGACTGCAAAGGACACCCACACCGGCAGCCACCGGCACAGCCACAGCAGGCCCAGCACTGCCCCCCCAGAGACGCCCAGCGTCAACACCACCAGCAGGACGCCGCCCGCCAGCTCGCCGCCCGGCGATTTGGGAACGATCCTCCGCAGAAGCTTCTCCAGCCCGGCGATGAGGGCCCCCACCGCCCGCACCGGGTGGGGGGCCCCCGGCGGGTCCCCCAGCAGCAGGTCCAGGCAGAATCCGGCCAGCAGCGCAGAGAGCCAGATCAACGGCCTCATGCCGGGGGCTCCCCGCCCACGGGCTCGATCAGCCGGAGCAGCGGGCCGTCCTCCACCGCCAGGCGGAAGCCGCCGCAGTTGGGGCACATCCAGCTGTAATAGCCCCGTTCCGGTCGGCCGTATTGGGCCAGAATGCCCATGATCGTCCCCCCGTGGGAGACCAGTCCGGCCCGGCACAGGCCCCGCCGTCCGGCGTCCTCCAGCACGGCGGCCAGGCCCCGGACCGCTCGGGCCTCCGCCTCCTCGGGGGGCTCTCCCACCGGCGGCGCGGCGAAGTTGGGCCCGCCCTTCTGCCCGATCCATGCCTGATAGACGGGATCGTCCTTGAGCTCTTCATGGTTCTTCCCTTCGAAAGGGCCGAAATCGGTCTCCCGCAGGTCGGGGATCACGGTCTCCGCCACCCCCGGCCACAGGAGCGCCGCCGTCTGGGCACAGCGGAGCATGGGACTGCGGTAAACATGCTCCACGGCGGGGAGGGTGGGGCCCACCCGCCGGGCCAGCGCCTCCCCCTGGGGGATCAGCGGCAGGTCCAGGGTCCCCACAAACCGCCGCTCCAGGTTGCCCGCCGTGGTGCCGTGGCGGATGACAATCAATTCCATGCTCCGTCCCCCTTCAATACCATGGGCAGGCCGCAGAAAATCCGCTCCACCCGCTCCGCCCGGGCGGCCAGGCGGCAGCAGAGGCGGCCCACCTTCTCCCGCCAGTCCCGCTCCTCCGGGCGGGTGGGCACCACGCCGCAGCCCACCTCGTCACAGATGACAATCAGGCCGGGATTGGCGGCCAGCAGGGCCTCCCCGTCCAGCTCCGGCCAGCGCTCCAGCCCGGCGAGAATGGGCTTGTCCGCCGCTTCCTCCAGACTGCGGGCCACGTCGGCCGCCGAGTACCCGGTTCGTTCCAGCACGTAGTCCAGCTTACCCTGGCCCGCGCCGCCGATGATCAAAATCATGCCAACACCTCGATTTTCTGCCCAATCACGCCGCCCAACACCATAGCCAGCTCACAAATCTGGAGGAAAAATCCGGCCAGATCGCCGGTAATCCCCCCGAACTGCCGCCGGGACATGGTCACATAGTAGAGCGAGGCCAGGGCCGCGCCGATCAGGGCGAAGCCCCCGGTCCAGGGGGCCAGCAGGGCCATGGCGGCGGCGGACCCGGCGGACCACAGCCCCAGCACCACTCGGGCCCGGGCCGCATCCATGGGAGCGGTAAAGGAGGCCAGCAGGCCGCTCCCCCGGGCGTTGGGGAGGGTGGCGGCGAAGAGGCCCGAGAGGCTCCGGGAGAGCACCGGCCCCAGGGCCAGCGCCAGGGCGGCCCGCCCGGCGGCCTCCGCCTCCCGCCAGCAGGCGAAAAACACAATCAGATAGAGCCCGCAGCCGATCACCGCAAAGGCTCCGGTGCGGGAGTCCTTCAGGATCTCCAGCTTCCGCGCCCGGCTCTGGTTGGAGGCCAGGGCGTCGCAGGTGTCGCAGAAGCCGTCCAGATGGATGCCTCCGCTGACCAGAATAGGAACCAGCAGGGCCCCCGCCGCCGTCAGCGCCTGCCCCAGCCCCAGGACGGCGGCCAGCCGAAACCATCCCAGCAGCGCCAGTCCCGCCGCAGCGCCCACCAGTGGGAACCAGCACAGGGCCCAGGCCAGGGACCGCTCCTCCCATTCCACCCGAGGCATGGGAATTTTAGAGTACATGGCGAAGGCGATGCAAAGGGCTTTCACCGCTTCTCCCCCTTCCAGCAGATGGGAATGCCGCAGACCACCTCGTAGACCGCCCCGGCCAGGGCGGCGGCCCGCCGGTTAATCCCGGCCAGACAGGCCAGATAGGCAGCGGTGTCCGGATCGTAGGCAATGCCGTCGGAGAAGAGCTCATTGGTGACGGCCACCGCCAGGGCGCTTTTCTCCGCCAGGGCGGCCAGACCGGCACAGATCCGGTCTTCGGCCCCGGCCCGGCCCCCGGGACCGAAGAATTCGTTGGCACATAGGTTGGACAGATCCTCCAGGAGGACGGCGCAGCCCGCCGGAAGAGGGAGAGAGGCCAGGTCCTCCGGCCGCTCGAGGGTGGCGAAGCCCTTGCCCGCGCGCTGGCGGCGGTGGCGGGCGGCCCGGGCCTCGCACTCGGCATCCCACAGCCGCATGGTGGCGAGGTAGAGCCGGGGGGCGGCCGGACAGGCCGTCACCAGACCCTCCGCAAATTCCGACTTGCCGCTGGCCGCGCCGCCGGAAACCAATATCAGCATAGGGGCCTCCGTTTCGCCCCTTGCCAGGGGCGGCGGTCTTTGCAGGGGTTCCCCCCTGCGGGGGCGCGCCGTGTTTTAGATATTTGGTTGAGCCGGTACAGGCGCAGCTCCGCACCGTTTCGATCTAATATCCATCCACGCGGCGCATGGAACTACGTGGCGGCATTGATTGCACCAAGAAAAACGCTCCTGCTGGCAGATTTTGCGGGGTAACAATCGCTCGGCGGGCGGCTTAAAGCCGCCGTTAGTCACGAAAAGCAACATCCAAACCGGCGGGCAACTACTCTCGATCCTGGAGGGTAACGAAAACCCCACCGCCGCCCGAGCTCCGGGTCCAGGGCCGGAGCCCTGGCCCTTTTCCCACCCCTTTTCGGGAAAAGGGGTGCGCCCGCCGCGCAGGCGGGTCCCCGCGGCAGCGGCCCCATCGGAGATGTTCCCAAGGGGCTGAACGCCCTTTCTATCCCCCCAAAGGCTGGTAAGCCTCGATCTCGATCTCATCGAAGGTGGACATCTCCCGATAGACGGCCAGCCCCATGTCCAGCAGGGGCATCACGGCCACCGCCCCGGTGCCCTCGCCCAGGCGCATTCCAGCGTAGAGAAAGGGCTTCAGCTCCAGGGCCTCCATCACCATGCGCCCGGCGGGCTCAGCGGAGGCGTGGCTGCCCAGCAGATACCCGGCGGCGTCCGGGCAGATCCGGCGGGCGATCAGCGCAGCGACCGCCGAAATAAACCCGTCTACCAGCACGGGCACCCGGCACACCGCGCCCCCCAGAAAGACCCCGGCCAATCCCGCCAGATCCAGTCCCCCCACCTTGGCCAGCACGTCCAGGGGGTCCGCCGGGTCGGGCCGGTTGACGGCAATGGCCGCCTCAATGGCCCGGATCTTCCGGCTTAACCCCTCGTCGGAGAGCCCCGCGCCCCGGCCGGTCACCTCCGCCGGGGGCCGGTCCAGCAGCACCGAGGCCACCGCGCTGGCCGTGGTGGTGTTGCCGATCCCCATCTCGCCGGTGGCCAGGAGGGTATAGCCCCGTCCCGCCAGCTCCCGGGCCAGCTCCAGCCCGGTCAGCACCGCCTGGGTGGCCTCCTCCCGGGTCATGGCGGGCCCCCGGGCCATGTTGGCGGTGCCCCGGCGGATATTTTTCTGCAAAATCCGGGGCCCCGACACCGGTTGAGCCACCCCGATATCCACAGGGACCACATCGGCCCCCGCCAGGCGGGCCATCCGGCACACGCTGGTGATCCCCGCCGACATGTTCTCCGTGACCACGGCGGTGACCTCCTGGCCGGTCTGGGTGACCCCCTCCTCCACCACGCCGTTGTCGGCGCACATGACCACCACCGCCCGCCTGGACAGGTCCAGATCGGGGGAGCCGGTGATCCCGGCGATACGGACCACCGTGTCCTCCAGCAGCCCCAGACTGCCCAGGGGCTTGGCGATGGAGTCCCACCGGGCCTGGGCCCTGGCCATAGCCGCCCGGTCCACAGGCCGCACGGCAGCAAGGGCCTCCTTCAATCGCTCCGTCATAGTCGTTCCCTCCTGCTGTCAAATCTGGTCCCGCTCCGGGGTGTAACGGGCGCAGGCCGCCACAAAGCGCGCCGCCGCTCCGGGCGCGCCGCAGAGATGGAGGTGGGGAAAGCCTGCATACAGGGTCTCCGTGTGCAGGCCGCAGGGCCAGCCCCGGCTGCTCTTGGGCTTTTGGGCGTAAAAATCCTCCCCCGGCTGTCCGCTCTCCCAGTAGTGGAACTCGTGGGCAGGGAGCCGCTCCCCCGCCTCGCAGAGCAGGCCGCCCCGCCGGGCCTCCAGGGTCACATAGCCGAACCGGCTCAGCTTCCCGCCGTTTTGGGCCCCGGCGGGGATCACATCCGCCATGGGATGGGCCTCGCCCGCGCCGTCGGCCAGGGTCTGGTGGAGGTAGAGAAACCCGCCGCACTCGGCGATGGCCGGCATTCCCCCCAGCACCGCCCGGCGGATGGCCGCCCGCATGGGCGCGTTTTTCGCCAGCGCTTGGGCGTAGAGCTCAGGATAGCCGCCCCCCAGACAGAGCCCCCGGGTCCCCGGAGGGAGCTCCGAACCGGCCAGCGGGGAGAAGAAAGCCAGCCCGGCCCCCAGCTCCTCCAGCAGCGCCAGGGCGTCGGCATAGTAGAAGCAGAAGGCCTTGTCCCGGGCCACGGCAATGAGGGGCTTTCCCGCCGTCACCGGCGCTACAGGCGGCGGGACCTCCGTGAGGGGCGGCGCAGAGGCCGCCAGGTCCAGCAGGCCGTCCAGATCCAGATGCCGCTGCGCCAGGGCGCCCAGCGCCCGGAGCTTTTCCCGCAGGTGCGTCACCTCGTCCGCCGTGACCAGCCCCAGGTGGCGGCTCTCCAGGGCGGCCTGGGGGCACTCCGGGAGAAAGCCGAGCGCCTTCACCCCGGTCTCCCCCTCCACGCAGTCCCGCAGGCGGGGGTACAGGGCGGGGGAAATGCGGTTGAAAATCACGCCCTTAATACAGGAGTCGGGCCGGAAGGCCAAAAACCCCTTCACCAGGGCGGCGGCGGACAGGGCCCGGCCCCGGGCGTCCAGTACCAGGACGGCGGGGGTCCCGGTCACCCGGGCCAGGTCCCAGGCGCTGGCCTCCCCGGTCATGGCGATGCCGTCGTAGTAGCCCATGGCCCCCTCCAGAACGGCGGGGCCGCCGGTCCGGGTGTTGACCCACAGGCTCCGCCGGACAGCGGCCTCCCCCATGAGGAACAGGTCCAGGTTCCGGGCCCGCACCCCCGTCACTGCGGTATGGAACATGGGGTCAATATAATCGGGACCCGATTTGAAGGCTACGGGCTCCAGGCCCCGGTCTGCCAGAGCCTGGAGCAGGGCGCAGGTCACCGTGGTCTTACCCCCGCCGCTGGCCGGGGCGCACAGCAGCAGCCGTCCGCTCACGCCCGGCCCTCCCCGGAGAGGATCCACACCGGGTTCTGGGCGGCGAACAGGTGCTTTTGCCCGGCGGGCCGGGTCTTGGTCACCGCCACCTGAGCGATGTCGGCGTCCTCCAGGTCCCGGTCCCCGAAGCAGCGGACCGCCAGGGCCAGGGTCTCCAGCGTCACCGCCGTGAGCACCACCCGGCAGGCGGGATTTTTCTCAAAGATCACCGTCAGAATCTCCTCCAGGGCCCCCGAGGTCCCCCCCAGGAAGACCCGGTCCGGGGCGGGAAGCCCCGCCAGCGCCCCAGGCGCCGTGCCCGCCACCACTGTGAGGTTGGAGACCCCGAAGCGCTTTTTATTCTCCTCCAGCAGCTCCAGGGCCTCGGGCTTCTGCTCTACGGCGAAGACCTGCCCCGCAGGGGCCGCCAGGGCGCACTCCACCGACACCGAGCCGGTACCCGCCCCCACGTCCCACACCACATGTCCGGGCCGCAGGCGCAGCCGGCACAGGGCCAGGGCACGGATCTCCTCCTTGGTCATGGGGGCCCCGCCCCGGAGGAAGGCCTCGTCGGGCAGGGCGGGGGCGGCAAATTCCCGGGCCACCGGCCGGGGATTGAGGGCCAGCACCACCGCCAGATCTCCGAAGGATTCCCCCGCCAGCCCGGCGGCGGTGCCGGTGACGATGCGCTCGTCCGGGTAGGACAGGCGCTCCCCCACCGCGATCTCCACGTCCCCCAGGCCCCGGTCCGCCAGGGCCCGGCACAGGTCCCCCGCCTTGGTCTGGCCACCGGTGAGCACGAAGGCCTTAGCGCTGCGCTGGATCTCCCCCACGGCGTTGTGGGTCCGGCCGTGGGCGCTGATCACCGCCGCGTCCTGCCAGGGGGTGTTCAGCCGGGCGCAGAAGTAGGACAGGCTGGAGATGCCGGGGATGGACACCACCTCGGTCTCTCCCAGCAGGGGGCGCAGGCGGGTGGCCCCGCTGTAAAAGCCGGTGTCCCCCGACAGGAGCACCCCGGCGGGCCCCCGGTCCAGCGTCTGAATTTTGGCGGCAATATCGGTGGCCAGCACCAGGGGGATACAGGTTTTCTCCCCCCGGTAGGGCTCCAGCAGCCGCTCGGCCCCCAGCAGCACCGCGCTCTCCCCGATGGCCGCCGCCGCCTCGCCAGTGAGGGTGGCGGGATTCCCCATCCCCACGCCGATCAGATAGACCTTCACACGCATCCTCCTTCCAGGCCTTGCTTGAAACTTGGCGGAATGCCCGAACGGCGGGAAAAGGTCCGCCGTTCGGGCGTTTTGACATGTTTCAAACAAGGCCTGATAAAATGTCCTGGATCTCCTCCTTGGTCAGGCCGGTCTCCTCCACAGGCCGCTCCACCACCAGCAGGGCGCAGCCGGTCCTGCGGGCGGCCTCCGCCTTGGCCCGGAAGCCGCCGTACCCGCCGGTGTCCTTGGTCACCAGGGTTTTGATGGAACACTGTTGGATCAGGGCCTCGTTCAGCGCCTGGGAGAAGGGGCCCTGCATACAGATGATATGGGCGGGGGGAAAGCCCAGGTCCAGGCACCGGGCCAGGGAGTCCCGCATGGGCAGCACCCGGGGGAAACACCGCTCCGCCAGTCCCGGGACGGTGAAGGGCGCCAGCTCCTTGCTCCCGGTGGTGAGCAGGACGTTCCCGGGCATCTGTTCCAGCATCCGGGCCGCCGCGGCCATATCGCCCGCCTTGTGGCAGCCGTCCTCCCCGTCGGAGGTCCGCACCAGCCGGAGATAGGGCAGCCCCCGCTCCGCCGCCGCCGCCCGGATGTTCTCCGTGGCCTGCGCCGCGTAGGGGTGGGTGGCGTCCACCACCCAGGTATCGGGCCGCCGGGCCATCAGGGCCGCCATGCCCGCCCGGTCCAGGCGGCCCGTATGGGCCTCCACCCCCGGGGGGAGCAGAGCGCTCCCGTAATCGGTGGCCACGCAGACCGTGGCCGGGATCCCCTTGTCCCGCAGCCACTCCGCCAACTCCCGGCCCTCGCCGGTGCCGCCGAACAGCAGGACCTCCACCTCAGCGCTCCCGCTGGAGATAGCCCCGGGGGGTGACCAGCCTCCCGTTCAGCACCACCGTGCGGCTGCTGCCCACGAAGACGGTGGTGAACATGTCCACCTCGGTGTCCCGCAGCTCCCCCAGCGTGAGGATCCGGGCCTCCTCCCCCGAGCGGCCGATGTTCCGCACCAGGCCGCAGGGGGTCTCCGGGTCCTTCTCCTTCAGCAGGATGTCACAGGCCCGCCTCAGGTGGCCGGGCCGGTGGCGGCTGGCCGGGTTGTAGAGGCAGATCACAAAGTCGGCCGCCGCCGCGCAGGCCAGCCGCTTCTCAATCAAATCCCACGGGGTGAGCAGATCGGAGAGGGAGATCACCGCGAAGTCGTGGGTGAGGGGAGCCCCCAGGACGGCGGCCCCGCCGCAGGCGGCGGTGATGCCCGGGATAACCTCGATGTCCACCGGGGGGTAGTCCTGGGCCACTTCGCAGATGAGCCCCGCCATGCCGTAGACCCCGGCATCCCCGGAGCAGACCACGGCCACCTCCCGGCCCTTCAGTGCCTCTTCCACCGCCGCCCGGCAGCGGTCCTCCTCCCGGCGCATCCCGGTGGTGAGGACCGGCTTCTGGGGAAACTCCCCCCGGATGAGGTCCACATAGGCGGTATAGCCCACAATCAGATCACAGCGCTCCAGGGCGGCCCGGGCCCGGCCCGTCAGGTCCGCCCCCGCCCCCGGCCCCAGGCCGACGACTGTCACTCCCATAACAATCTCCTCTCCGCCACCGCCACGGTGACGCCGTTTTTCGCCCACTTGGGTACTATCAGGGCTCCGCCCGCCCGGACGGCCGCCCGCTCGCACACATTATCCACGCCCGTGACCGACTCCACAAAGGGAGAGGGGGTAAAGTCCCCCGGCGTCTCCGCCAGCTGGGCGGCGGTGTAGACGGTCAGAGGGAGCCCCCGCCTCTCGCAGAAGGCCAGCAGCCCCGGCTCGTCCCGCTTCAGGTCGATGGTGGCGATCCTCCAGAGGGCCGCCGGGTCATAGCCCGCCAGGGCCTCCTCCGCGGCGGCGGCGATGGCCGCCTCTTCAGCGCCCCGGCGGCAGCCGATGCCCAAAATCAGGCATTTGGGCACCAGGCGCAGGGTGCGGGGAAAAGGCCCCGGCCCCGTCCGGCCGGTCACCCACACTCCCAGCTCCGGCCCCGGCCCCGCCTCCAGTCCCGGGGGGCAGGGGTGCCCGAAGTCGCTGCAAAAGCCCACGGGGGTCCCCGCCAGCAGGGCGGCCGGCACCGCCTTGGCCAGCTCCCGGTCCGTGATGGCCATGCCCTGCCGGGCGGCCCACTGGTCGGCGGCGAACAGGCCGTTCACATCGGTGGCGGTGGAGACGGCCGCCTCCCCGCCGGTCAGGGCGGCAATGCGCCGGGCCAGATCGTTGCCCCCGCCCACGTGGCCGGAGAGCAGGGGGATGGCGAACCGCCCCGCCTCGTCCACGCTGACCACGGCCGGGTCGGTGAACTTGTCCCGCACATAGGGGGCCACGGCCCGCACGGCGATGCCCGCCGCCCCCACGAAGATCAGGCCGTCCGAGTCCCCGAACCGGGCCCCGGCCCAGTCCCCCAGGCGCGCATAGGAGGACTCCCCCATCCCCAGCTCCGCCGAAAGCCGGGCGGGGCAGGCGAAGGCGCAGGCATGTCCGTCCTCCGTCAGGGCCCGGGCCAGCGTCCGGGCCAGCTCTGCTCCCCGGCGGGTAAAGGCGGTCAGGGCCAGCCTCACGAGGTCCCCTTCCGGCAGGCGTGGGTGAACGTGGGGTCGTAGAGCTTGGACCGCTCGTAGGTCTCCCCCAGGAAGCGCCCGACGGTGATCAGCGCGGTTTTGGAGATGTGATGCTCCCGGGCGGTCCGGGCCAGGGTGGAGACCGTGCAGCGGAAGACCCGCTCCTCCGGCCAGGTGGCCTTGTAGACGATGGCCGCCGGGGTGTCGGGGGCATAGCCCCCGGCCAGGAGCTCCGCCTCCGCCTGCTCCAGCAGGCCGGCGGACAGGAAGAGCACCAGGGTGCAGCCGTGGGCGGCCAGCTTCCGCAGCCCCTCCCCCTGGGGCACCGGGGTGCGGCCCGCCATGCGGGTGATGATCACCGACTGGGAGACCTCCGGGAGGGTATACTCCGCCCGAAGAGCCGCCGCCGCCCCTGAGAAGGCGGACACCCCCGGGGTCACGTCGTAGAGGATGCCCCGGGCGTCCAGGGCGTCCATCTGCTCCCGGATGGCCCCATAGAGGGACGGGTCCCCAGTGTGGAGGCGGACGGTGACGCCGCCCCGGGCCTCGGTCTCCTCCATGACGGCGAGCACCTCCTCCAGGGTCATGGAGGCGCTGTCATAGACCGCGCAGCCCTCCTGCTTGTAGTCCAGCAGGGCCGGATTGACCAGAGAGCCGGCATAGATGATGACGTCGGCCTCCCCCAGCAGCCGGGCCCCCCGGACGGTGATGAGATCGGCCGCTCCCGGCCCCGCGCCGATAAAGTGAATCATGTGTGCGCTCCTTTCCCGCGCCGGTGGCGCGCCAGCAGCTCCCCGGCCCCGGAGGTCTCCCCCAGCAGGCCGAAGCGGTTGGAAAATACCACTGCCTGAATATTCATCGTCTCTCCCGCCCGGCGGCGGAGGTTTTCATACAGCGCCTGCGTCAGCGAGGCCGTCACCGGCCCCAGCAGCCCGGCGGGCTCCAGGAGGGCCAGGGCGGCGTCGGTGGTGGCACTCTCAAAGAGGGCTCGGAGCAGCGCTGGAGGGGCGCCGCACAGGGCCGCGTGGGCGGTGAGGGTCTCCCGCCGCCCGTCGGCCACCCGGGAGTGGGTGTTCATGGCCCCCCCTGCCGCCTTGATCAGCTTACCCAAGTGGCCCACCAGGAGGAAGCTCCGAAAGCCCAGCCCCGCCGCCCGGTCGATGGCGGCCCCCAGGTAGTTGCTGCACGACACCGCCCGGTCCAGGTCCAGGCCCAGCACGTCCCGGGCGTAATCGCTTCCGTAGTTTCCGGGGGTGACCAGCACGTCCTCCGCCCCGGCCGCCCGGACCATGTCCAGCTCCAAGGCGATGGAGTCCACCAGGGCCGCCTCGCTCATGGGCCGGACGATGCCGCTGGTACCCAGGATGGAGATCCCCCCCACGATGCCCAGCCGGGGGTTGAAGGTCTTTGCGGCCAGCGCCGCACCGTCCGGGACCCCAATCACGGCCTTTAAGCCGCCGGAGCACCCGGTCCGGGCCAGAACCGCCTCCAGCGCCCCGGCGATCATCCGTCGGGGGACCGTGTTGATGGCGGCCGCCCCCACCGGCTGGTCCAGGCCGGGCCGGGTGACCCGGCCCACCCCCTCTCCGCCGTCGATGGAGACGCCGGGGGCGCCGGTCCGCTCCACCCGGGCGGTGACGAGGGCCCCGCTGGTGACGTCCGGGTCGTCCCCCCCGTCCTTGCGGACGGCGCAGGCGGCCCAGCCCGGCCCGGAGCGCAGCTCCAGCAGCTCCGCCTCTACCGGGATCCCCGCCGGGGTGTCCACCCGGACCAGGGCGGGCCAGACGCCGGTGAGCAGGTACTCCGCCGCCCCCCGGGCCGCCGCCGCAGCGCAGGTCCCAGTGGTATAGCCGCAGCGCAGGCGGTCCCGCCCCACGGTGATATAATGCTCCAGCTGGGCCACGGCATTCCCTCCCCGGCGTGTCCTGCGGCAAATCCACAGGGTAATACAGCAAACGGATCCAAACAAGCCCAAGGCCCCTCCCCGCTACGGGAAGGGCCTTGGGCAACGCCGTCCGGCCGCGTTCCCCACCTCGGAGCGCGGTGATGCCGTCAGATCGGGTCTCCTGGCTTGCGCATCCCTCTCCGGCGCGCCTTCCCGGGTGAGTCCGGTGGCTGCTGCGCCTTCGTCCGCGCTTACAGTAGAGGTAAGACTGCGCCGGTTTCTCACCGGCTTCCCCGTGCTCTGCGGCTGTGTCCGTATTCTGTTATGCCCTATTATAATATAACCCGCCCCCACTTGTAAAGAGCCAGCCGCCGGTCTCTGATAACGAATGCGTATGGCGGCCATCAAAAATCGAATGACCGGAGGGCCTTTCTTCTGGTACAATAGGATTTGGAAGAAAAAACGGCGTATACTGCGCCGCAAAACAGCTGTCCGGGGCAGTTTGCCCGGAACAGCGGGAAAGGAGGGCTCTGCCCTGTGGATATTCTGCTCTGCGGCGGTTTTCTCGGCTCCGGGAAGACCACGCTGATCAACAAGCTGCTCCGCGGTATGACGGCCCAAGGCCTCACCGTGGCGGTAGTGGAGAACGAGGCCGGTCAGGAGGGGGTGGATGCCGCCCTGGTGGCGGCGGGAGGCATCCGGGTGACGCCCCTGTTCGGCGGCTGCGTCTGCTGCCAGATCTCCGGCGAGCTGCTGAGCGCCGTCCAGCGGATTGAAGAGGAGCTGTCCCCCGACTGGGTGGTGGTGGAGATGAGCGGCCTGGCCCTGATGGACGGCATCCGGGACACCTTCCGCCGGTATGGGCGGCCCGGACTGGCGCTCCACACCCTGTCGGTGGCCGATATGGCCCGCTGGCCCAAGCTGCTGCGGGCCATGGAGCCGGTAGTCCGCCGCCAGCTGGCGGGGGCCGACATAGTGGCCGTCAACAAGGTAGACCTGGTTTCCGCCGATCCCACCGCGCTGGACCAGATGGCGGCCCTTGCGCCGGGGGCCGTGCTGGTCCCCATAAGTGCCGCCGGAGCAGAGCCGGAGCGGGTCTGGGCGGACCTCCGGGCGGCCCTTTCCCGGCGAGAGGGGGCGGGGGTATGAGCCACATGCACGATCACGGCCATGACCATGCGCACAGCCATGGGCACGGCCCGGACTGTCCCTGCGGCTGTCACAATCCCGGCGGGGCGGACCCGGCCCGCCAGCTGCTGGAGGGAGCCCTGGTGCTCAGCCGGAGCTGGAGCCGCACCAGCAGTCCGGCTATCCCCGCCGCAGAGCTGGCCGACCGGGTGGCCGGCGGCCTGCGGCATATCGCCGCCCTGCTGGCCGAGAACGGAGTTGTCTTCGGCCACATCAAGGCGCTGCTGCGCTGCGGCACGGACAGCGTAACCTTCTCCATCACCCGGCTGGACAACGTGGACCGCATCACCGTGGGCGGCTGGCCCCCGCCCCAGCCGGTGGAGGCCTGGGAGCTGACTGTCAATGTGCTCTCTCTGGTGGACAACGGGACGGTTGACTATGCGCTGCTGGAGGAGCTGTTCGGCCCCCGTTGAGGGGCGGAGCGGCTCCGGCGCATAATTTCGCCCATTCGGGCCATCCTAACGCCACGGAGGCGATGGGATGAACTCTGTATGGAGCAAAACGGCGCAGCTGCCCCGCTTCGAGCCGCTGCACGGGGATCAGAAGACCGGCGTGCTGATCATTGGCGGTGGGATGGCGGGGCTGCTGTGCGCCTATTGGCTGGACCGGGCGGGAGTGGACTATCTTCTGGTGGAGGCCAGCCGGATCTGTGGCGGGGCCACGAAAAACACCACGGCAAAGCTCACCGTCCAGCACGGCCTAATCGCCGCCCGGCTGATCCGCGCCCTGGGCGTGGAAAAGGCCCGCCTCTATCTGGAGGCCAACCGGGCGGCGCTGGAACAGTACCGCACGCTATGCCAGACCATTGACTGCGGTTTTGAGGAGCAAGATTCCTTTGTCTACTCCGTGGACAGCCGGCGGGATATTGAGCGGGAGCTGGCCGCCCTGGACCGGCTGGGGGTTCCGGCGGAGCTTGCGGCGGATCTGCCCCTGCCGTTCCCGGTGGCGGGGGCCGTGCGGCTCCGGCGTCAGGCCCAGTTCCACCCGCTGGCCTTTGCCGCCGCCATCGCGAACAATCTGCGAATTTTTGAGCATACCAAGGTGCTGGAGCTGATGCCCGGCCGGGCGGTCACCACCGGCGGGACGGTTGCGGCGGACTCCGTCATTGTGGCCACCCATTTCCCGGTGCTCAACAAGCACGGTAGTTATTTTTTGAAGCTGTACCAGCACCGCTCCTATGTTCTGGCGCTGGAAAACGCCCCGAATGTCCAGGGCATGTACGTGGACGCGGACCATCGGGGGCTGTCCTTCCGCAACTATGGGGAGCTGCTCCTCCTGGGCGGAGGCGGGCACCGCACCGGGAAGCCGGGCGGCGGCTGGCGGGAGCTGGAGGCCTTTGCCCGAAGGCACTATCCGAACGCCCGGGAAACCGCCCGCTGGGCCGCCCAGGACTGCATGACCCTGGACGGCGCGCCCTATGTGGGGCTGTACGCCCGGGGGACGGAGGGGCTCTATACGGTAACCGGCTTCAACAAGTGGGGGATGACCTCCTCCATGGCCGCCGCCCTGCTCCTGACGGAGCTGATCACCCGCGGCGTCAGCCTCTATGCGCCGGTGTTCTCGCCCTCCCGATCCATGCTCCGGCCTCAGCTGGCAGCCAACGGCTGGGAGGCCGTCCTGGGCCTGCTGACCCCCACCGCGCCCCGCTGTCCCCACATGGGCTGCGCCCTGAAGTTCAACCCTGCCGAGCGAAGCTGGGACTGCCCCTGCCACGGCTCCCGATTTGGGGAGGACGGCGCGCTCATCGACAATCCCGCCACCGATGACAAGCGGCTGTAGCCCCCTTGTCCCCTGCCGCTTCCGTGTTATGCTCTCCAGCCCAGCTCCTTGGCGATACGCTTGACGTGCGCAATAAACGCGTCGTTGGGACGGAGCTGCCGGACCTCCTGATCGCTGGTGGAGGCCCAGCGGTAGATCTGCTCAATGCTCCCGTAACCTCTTCCAAAGATATTGGCATACTTGATGCAGCTGCTCATAGTAGGCGCGTCCTGCAAGACGACGCGCAGCTCGTCGTCGGTCCAGGGCTTTCTGTGGTTTGGCTTCTCCCGCTGGTCGTCGGTCTTCTTCTGGTACTCAATCAAGTATTTCTCCATCAACCGGATTTTCTCCTCATAGGTAACATCCTCCACCGGCTCCTCCATCAGCGCGAAAAAACTTGCCTTCAACTCTGTCTTTTTCAACTGCTCCGCCTCCTTCCAATGATAACGGTCTCCATGTCCTTTTCTGTTGTTCTATCGTAATCTTCAGAATTGGAGACAAAAAGAGAAGGTGGAGCAGACAGCGCAGGGCCACGCGGAGGACACAGGCGGGCGCCCGTCAAGGACGGCGGCGCGGCCCTGTCCCTTCTGCTCCCCTGAACATTTGTCAACCGTTTTGAAGTTTGCTATAGTTTAACAAGGCTCCGCCGGGTTGTCAACCCGGCGGATGCGGCTGTAGACATGAAACCGCCCGGCACCGAAGTGCCGGGCGGTTTCAGTCTCAATGCTCGTAAATCGCTTTCATACCCTTGTAGGTCATATAGCAGTCCAGCTTGGAGACGGTCTCGAAGGGGGCGTGCATGGAGAGGACGGGGACCCCGGCGTCCAGGGTATTGATGTCCCGCTCGGCCATATAGACCGCCACGGTGCCGCCTCCGCCCTGGTCCACCTTGCCCAGCTCGGCCATCTGCCAGACCACGCCGGCCTCGTCCAGCACCCGGCGGGCGAAGGCCACCAGCTCGGCCGAGGCGTCGGAGGACCCGGATTTGCCCCGGCTGCCCGTGTACTTGCACAGGCCCATGCCGTAGTTGATCCGGGCGCTGTTGCGCTTCTCATAAGCCTCGGCAAAATTGGGGTCGTAGGCGGCGGTCACGTCGGCAGAGAGGCAGAAGGAGTTTTCATAGCAGGTCTTCAAGGGCACCCGCTGGCTGTCGCACAGGTCGCTCATGAACGTGTCGAAAGCCGCCGACTTCATGCCGGACACTCCCTCGGAGCCGATCTCCTCCTTGTCGGCCAGCATACACACGGCGGTACGGCGGGGGGTGCCCAGCGCCAGCAGGGCGGCCAGGCAGGCGTAGCCGCACACCCGGTCGTCGTGGCCATAGGCCCCGATGAGGGAGCGGTCAAAGCCCACGTCGGAGGCCCGGAAGGCGGGCACTGCCGTCAGCTCGGCCGAGATGAAGTCCTCCTCCACGATGCCGTACTTCTGGTTCAGCAGATCCAGAATGGCCAGCTTGACCCGGTCGGCCCCCTCGTCGTCCTTGAAGGGGCGGCTGCCCACCAGAATATTGAGGCTCTCGGCGGGGATCGCCTCGCCCAGGGTCTTTTTCACCTGGTCCTGGGCCAGGTGGGGCAGCAGATCGTCCACCGTGAAGACCGGGTCCCCTGCGCCCGCGCCCACGGCCACCGGAATGGTGCTGCCGTCCTTCATGGCCACCACGCCGTGGAGCTCCAGAGGGATGGTCACCCACTGGTACTTGCGGATGCCGCCGTAGTAGTGGGTTTTGAAGAAGGCCAGTTCGCTGTCCTCATAGAGAGGGTTCTGCTTGAGATCCAGCCGGGGGGAGTCGATGTGGGCCGCGCCGATGCTGACCCCCTCGCTCAGGGGCCGCTGGCCGATCACCGCCAGCATGATGGCCTTGCCCCGGTTCACCCGGTAGAGCTTGTCGCCGGGGTTGACCGCCATCCCCCGGGTGAAGGGCTGAAAGCCCGCCGCCGAGGCCAGGCGGACCGCCTCGTCCACGCACTCCCGCTCGGTCTTGCCCGCGTCCAGAAATTTCTTGTAGTCCTCGCAGTAGGCCCGCATGGCGGGCTCCTCCTCGGGCTTCAGGCGGTCGTAGCCGTTTTTGGGCTGGTAGCACAGGGCCTCCCTCCGCAGGTCGGCGGCGGTCTTCTGCTTCTCTTCCATGGTCTGGTTCCTCCTTAACAGTTTGTCATCTATCCGATGGATCCCCGCCGGGGAGCCGGGGATCGGGAGATAGCAATGGTTCCAACAGAGTCCGGGCCCGGGCCGCGAAGGCGTCGGGGGTGTCGTCCTCCCGGTTCTCCAGAATGTGGGTGCAGCGGGCCCGGTAAAAGCTGTCCGGCGGCTGGGCCTCCGCCCGGCTGCGTGCGTAGGCCTCCGAAAGGCCCTCCCGGGCAATGATGCGCCGGATGCGCAGCTCCTTGGGTGCCAGCACCCCCACCACCGCGTCGCATCGGGCGGCCAGCCCGCACTCGATCAGGGCGATGGCATCGACGGCGGAGGCGGGGCAGCCCGCCTGCTCCGCCTGCCGCTCCAGGCGGGCGATCTCCGCCAGAATAAAGCGGTGGGCGATCCCGTTGAGGTCCGCCAGCGCGGCGGGGTCGTCAAACACCACGTCCCCCAGCCGCTTCCGGTCTAGCTTGCCCCGTTCATCCAGAATGGATGCGCCAAAGCGGTCTGTCAAAGCCGCCTGCAGGGGCCCGCTCTCCTCCAGAAGGCGGTGGTAGACCTCGTCCGCATCGATGACGCAGACCCCCAGGGCCTCCAGGGCCCCCAGGGCTGTGGTCTTGCCCGCCCCCGTGGGGCCGGTGATGCCGATACGCTTCACGCCTCTCCCTCCCCGTCCACGGTAATCACATGAAACCCCGCCGCCTTATTCAGCCGGTTGGAGACCGCCAGGCCGATGCCGTCTGGGTCTGGGCACATGGCCCAGATCCGGGCGGTCTCCGTGCCGTCGAAGTACCGCAGGGCGTCAAAGACCCGCCGGGCCTGCTCCGCCGGGTCTCCGGCCGGGCCGATGGGCTCGGTGGGCCAGCCCTCAAACAGGGGGACGAACTCGTTGAAGCAGATCACCCCGTCCCCGGCGGCCAGATGGCGGCGGATGTACCGGGCTGCAGCGGCGGGCGCCCCCCGTAGCACCGTCACCGGCGCCCGGGGGGCATAGTGGCGGTACTTCATGCCCGGCGCCCGGGGCTGTTCCCCCTCCCCCATCAGCCGGAAGACGGCGGGGTCTGCCTCCACCTCCCCCAGGGTCTCCCGCAGCTCCTCCAGGGTCACGCCGCCTGGACGCAGGAGCCGGGGGGGAGAGACCGTCAGGTCCACAATGGTGGACTCCACCCCTACCGCGCAGGCCCCCCCGTCCATGATGCCCTCGATCCTGCCGTCCATATCCTCCAGGACGTGGGCGGCGGCGGTGGGGCTGGGGCGGCCCGAGGTGTTGGCCGATGGGGCGGCCACCGGCACCCCCGCATACCGCAGGAGGGCCAAAGCGGCCGGGTGGCCGGGACAGCGCATTCCCACTGTGTCCAGCCCCGCCGTCACCACATCGGGCACCAGGGGCCGCCGGGGCAGGATCATGGTCAGCGGCCCGGGCCAGAACCGGCGGGCCAGGGCGTAGGCGGCGGCGGGGATATGGGCGCAGTATTGGGGCAGGGCCCCGGCGTCCGGGATGTGCAGGATCAGGGGGTTGTCCTGAGGGCGGCCCTTGGCCGCAAAGATCCGGCGGACCGCCCCCTCGTTCAGCCCGTCGGCCCCCAGACCGTACACCGTCTCAGTGGGGAAAGCCAGCAGGCCGCCGTTCCGAAGCACGGCGGCGGCCTCCTCCGCCTCCTGGGGCCGGAAGATACGGGTGTTCATGGCGGGGGCTCAGTCCTTCCGGGCGGCCCGGATGATCCGCAG
The DNA here is from genome assembly GCA_947649225.1 of uncultured Flavonifractor sp. Lineage (GTDB taxonomy): Bacteria > Bacillota > Clostridia > Oscillospirales > Oscillospiraceae > HGM12998. The sequence goes on along the minus strand of CANSQX010000029.1, from coordinate 7,072 downwards.
CACTCCGCCGGCCAGCATGGCCGCGCCTCCGACGATCTCCAGAATTCCAATGGCCAGCTTCATACCCAATCGCTCCTTTTTCATCAATGTTATCTGTTCTCACTGTTTTTCAGGCGCTCCGCCTGATCGGCCGTGATCAGCCCATCGACAATCTCATCCAGGTCGCCGTTCATCACGGCCTCCAGCCTGTAGAGGGTCAGGCCGATGCGGTGATCCGTCAGACGGCCCTGGGGGAAGTTATAGGTGCGGATGCGCTCGTTGCGCATCCCGGTGCCCACCTGGCTGCGGCGCTGGCTGGTCACCGCCTCCTCCTGCTCCCGGACCTTCTCCTCGTAGAGCCGGGCGCGCAGCAGCTGCATCGCCCTGTCCCGGTTCTGGAACTGGCTGCGCTCCTGCTGGCACTCCACCACCGTGCCCGTGGGTTTATGGATGAGCCGCACGGCGGAGGAGGTCTTGTTCACGTGCTGGCCCCCCGCGCCGGAGGCGCGGAAGACCTGCATCTCAATGTCGGCGGGGTTGAGCTCGAAGTCCACCTCGTCCACCTCGGGCAACACCGCCACGGTGACGGTAGAGGTGTGGATCCTCCCGCCGGACTCGGTCTCGGGCACCCGCTGGACCCGGTGGACCCCGCTCTCAAACTTCAGCCGGGAGTAGGCCCCGTCCCCCTCGATGGTAAAGCAGATCTCCTTGACGCCGCCCAACTCGGTCTCGTTGACAGAGTCCACCTCGGTGTGCCAGCGGCGCTGGTCGGCGTACATACTGTACATGCGGTACAGGGAGTGGGCGAAGAGGGCCGCCTCCTCCCCGCCCACCCCGGCGCGGATCTCCACGATGACGTTCTTCCCGTCGTTGGGATCCCGGGGCAGGAGCAGGATTTTCAACTCCCCCTCCAGCCGCTCCAAATCGGCCTTGGCCTGCTGGTACTCCTCCTGAGCCAGCTCCTTCATGTCCGGATCGGACAGGAGCTCCTCCGCCCCGGACAGGTCGGACTGCCGCCGGACATAGGCCCGGTAGGCGGCAACCACCGGCTCCAGCTCCCGCTGCTCCTTGTTGAGCTTTGCCACCAGCTCCGGGTCTGCGTAGGTCTCAGAGGCCCCCAGCCGGGCCTGAATATCCTCATATTTGAGCGCAATGCTTTTCAGCTTATCCAGCATAGGCCGGTCTCCTTTGGTCTGAATTGATCGCCCCTACCGGTCCATCACAAAGGATTTCACCAGGGCCAGTGGCTCCCGGAAGAACATGTGGATTCGGGAGGGCAGGTGGCTGCACGGGGCCGCCAGGGTGGACAGGGTATAAGTCCCCGGCCAGATCCGGCCCCAGAGCATTTTGATGCGGGTCAGGTGAAAATCGCTGGACACCAGCAAAAAGCTTCCCGTGGCGGGCTGGACCTCCCCCGCCTGAACCAGCGCCAGGGTGTTGCGGATGTTCTGACAGGTATTGCGGGACTGGTCCTCCATCACGATCCGCGCTCCGTCCGCCCCGTGGGCGGTGAGGTAGTCGTACATACATTGGGCCTCGGAGACGTGCTCGTCGTCCCCCTTGCCCCCGGAGACCACCACCGTCATGTCCGGGTGGTCCTTCAGGTAGTCCAGAGCGGTATCCAGCCTGTCCCGGAGGAGCACCGAGGGTCCCCAGGGCTCCGCCTTACAGCCAAAGATCACCATCACCTCCGGCCCGCCCGGTCCGGCGGCAATCTCGGTCCGTCCGCCCGCCAGTACAATCCCCTCCAATACGCCGAAGCATACCACAGCAATCCCGATCACCGCCGCCGCCAGGCGCAGCCAGCGCACCCCCGGCCTGCGGCCGCCGTAGGGGCGGTAGACCCGTGCCGGCCGCCGCCTGTGTGTCTTCTGTCTCATGGTGCGCCTCCCGCCTCCTCCAGCGCCTGGGCCAGCTCCTCCCACTTGGCGTACAGATTGCGGATCTCGTCCTCCAGAGCCTCCCGCTGCTCATAGAGCTCCTGGAGCTTCAGATAGTTGGAGGAGGCCGCCTCAATCGCCTGGGTGAGCTCGTACATGCGCTCCTCGGCCTTGCCCACCGCCCGCTCGGCGGCGGCCACCTGCTTCTCCAGCTCCTTGGTGCCGCCGGGACGTTTGGGCTTCTCCTTTTTGGGGGCGGGCTCGGGGATTTGCGGCGGGGCGGCGGCGGACTGCCGGGTCCGGGCGGCCTGGAACTCCTCATAGGTCCCCTGGAAGTCGGTGATCCCCCCGTCCTCCAGCATCCAAATGCGCCCGGCAAAGCGGTTGATGAAGTAGCGGTCGTGGGAGACGAAGAGGAGATTGCCCTCGTAGTCCCCCACCGCCTCCTCGATCCACGCCCGGGAGTCCACATCCAGGTGATTGGTGGGCTCGTCCAGGATCAGCAGGTTGATCCGCTCGTCCATCAGCATACACAGCCGCAGGCGGCTCTGCTCCCCGCCGGACAGGGCGGACACCGGCTTGAACACGTCCTCCCCCCGGAAGTGGAAGGCGGCCAGCCGGTTGCGGGCGGTCTGGGTGGACACGTCCAGGCCGTAGATGAGGGTGTCCACCAGATTGCGCTCCGGGTGGGCGAATTTCACGATCTGGGGCAGGTAGCCGATCTTCACGGTGGGGCCCATGCGGAGCCTGCCGCTGTCTGGCTGCTCCTCCCCCAGCAGGATTTTCAGCAGGGTGGATTTTCCGGCCCCGTTGTCCCCCAGCAGGGCGATGCGCTCTCCCCCCTCCACCTCCAGATTCACGTGGTCGAAGAGGGTGCGGCCATCGAAGGACTTCTTCAGCTCCTTGACGGTGAGCACCTCGTCCCCCCGGAACTCCCGCTCGCCAAAGTGGATCTCCAGGCGGCGGTCCTTCTTCGGCTTGTCGGTGGTGCGCAGGCGCTCGATGCGCTTCTCCATGGACTGGGCCCGCTTAAAAATTTTGTCGTTGCCCGAGTAGGCCCACACCCGCAGCCGCTCGGCCGCCGTCTCCAGCTGCTCGATCTTGGCCTGCTCCTTCTCGTACTGCTTCAGCTTCTCCTGATAGCGGCGCTCCTTCTCTTCCACGTAGAAGGTGTAGCCGCCCTCATAGAACTCGGCCTTCCCGCCGTCAATCTCAATGCAGCGGCGAACCACCTTGTCCAGAAACCAGCGGTCGTGGGAGATGGCCAGGACGGTGCCCTTGTAGCGGGTGAGGTAGTCCTCCAGCCACTCGGTGGCGTGGAGGTCCAGGTGGTTGGTGGGCTCGTCCAGCAGGAGGATCTCGGTGTCCTCCAGAATGAGCCGGGCCAGATTGATGCGGGTCTTCTCCCCGCCGGACAGGTCGGCGAACTGCTGGGCGCGCATGTCGGGCGGGATGTCCAGGCCGTTACATACCTTATTCAGGGCGGTGGCGGTGTCGTAGCCGCCCCCGGCCTCAAAGGCGGCCGAGAGAGACCCGTAGCGCCTTAACAGGGCGGGGTCGGAGTCGGTCTCCATCCGGGCGGTGAGATCGGCCATCTCCCGCTCCATGGCGTGGAGCCGCTCAAAGGCGGTCTGGAGCACGTCCTCCACCGTGTACCCGGCCGGGTAGACCGGGATCTGGGAGATGAGCCCCAGCCGCTTGCCCGGTGCTGTGGCCACCTCCCCCCCGTCGCAGTCCAGGGCCCCGGTGAGGATGCGGAACACGGTGGTCTTACCCGCGCCGTTTTTGCCCAGCAGGCCCACCCGCTCCCCCTGGTCCACCTGGAAGGTGAGCCCGTCCAATATTTTCTTGCCTACCTCGAACTCCTTGGTCAGGTTCGAGACGGATATATCGATCATCTCTTGTCTCCTGCGGGGTCTCCGCCCCGTCTATGATTGAGTTGTCTTACGGCTCCTCGGTTATCGTCTTCAAATGCTCCACCAGCTCCTCAAAGGCCATCCCCCGGGAGGCCTTGACCAGAACGGTGCAGCCGGGCTCCGTCACCCGGTCCAGGACCGGCAGGGCCTCCGCCTTGGTGGGACAGTAGTGGCGCTCGGGCACCTCGCCGGCGGCATCACAGATGTGCCTGGCCAGCTCCCCCACCGCCACCAGACAGTCCACCCCGGACTTGTTCAAAAACTCCCCGATGCCGGCATGGAGGGCGGGGGCCAGGGGGCCCAGCTCGAACATATCCCCCAGCACGGCCACCTTTTTGCCCCCGGCGGAGGTGGCCAGCACCCCCACCGCCGCCCGCATGGACTGGGGATTGGCGTTATAGGTGTCGTTGAGGATGGTAATCCCGTTCCCCCGGGGCAGAATGTTCATCCGCATTTTGGTGGGGGCGAAGTGGAGCACTCCGTCGGTGATCTCCTTCCGGGTCAGGCCGAAGTGCTCTCCCACTGCGGCCGCCATGAGAGCGGGGTAGATCATATGGTCCCCCAGCGCCGGGATGTCCAGGGTACCGGTCCCCTGGGGGGTGGCCAGCTCACAGGTGACCCGGCTGCGGCCGTCGCTGTTCAGGGCGCAGGCCCGGTAGGCGTTCTCCGCCCCCGTGCCGCACCAGACGGTCTCAAAGGGCAGCTTTCCCTCCAGCGTGCGCAGCAGGGGGTCGTCCCCGTTGAGGACGGCCAGGGCATTTTTGCGGGCGTGGCGGAAGATCTCGGACTTGGCCTCCAGGATCTTCTCCCGGCTGCCGAAGTGCTCGATGTGGGAGTCCCCAATGTTGGTGATCAGCACCACGTCTGGCTCCACCAGGGCGGAGAGGGCGTCGATCTCCCCGGCGTGGTTCATGCCCAGCTCAAGCACCGCCGCCTCGTGACTGCTGTCCAGGCGCAGCAGGGTCAGCGGCACCCCGATCTCATTGTTCAGGTTGCCCTCGGTCTTCAAAACCCGGTATTTCTCTCCCAGCACGGCGGCCGTCATGTCCTTGGTGGTGGTCTTGCCCACCGAGCCGGTGATGGCCACCACGGGGACGGGGAATTTCATCCGGCAGTACCGGGCCAGGTCCCGCAGGGCCCGCTGGGTGGACTCTACCTTAATATAGAACTTGCCGGGGAGATAGCTCTCCCGCTCCCGCTGGGTGAAGCAGCCGGCGGCTCCCCCCTCCAGGGAGGCGTTGATATAGGCGTGGCCGTCGAAGCGCTCCCCCACCAGGGGGATGAACAGAGATCCGGCGTGGATGGTCCGGCTGTCGGTCTCCACCCGGCTCACCGTCCGGTTCACATCGTTAAACTCTCCCAGCAGGCGGCCGTCCACCGCCCCCAGCAGCTCCCGTATGGTCATGGGCTCCATGTCGTCTCTCCCCTTATCTCCCCTGTTTTCTGGCCTCCAGCGAGGCCGAGACAATGCGCGACACCAGCGTGCCGTAGCCGATCCCTGCGGCGGCCGCCTCCTGGGGCACCAGGCTGGTGGGGGTCATGCCGGGCAGGGTGTTGATCTCCAGGAACCAGGGCTCCCCCGCCCCGTCCAGGATAAAATCGGCCCGGGCATACACCGAAAGGCCCAGCGTGCGGTAGACCCGCAGGGCGGCCTCCCGCAGGCGCTGCTCGGTCTCGGGCGGGAGCTCTGCCGGGCAGACCTCCTCCGCCGCGCCCGGCTGGTACTTGTTCTCGTAGTCGTAAAAGCCGGCCCTGGGGATGATCTCAATGGAGGGCAGGGCGGCGTCCTCCAGAATCCCCACCTGGATCTCCCGTCCGGCGATGTAGGCCTCCAGCACGGTGCGCCCCCCCAGGGCCAGACCCCCGGTCAGGGCATCACGCAGCTCCTCCCGGGTGCGGGCGATGGAGACCCCGATGGAGGACCCGCTGTCCACCGGCTTCACCACCAGGGGCAGCCGGGCGGACTCCACCAGGCCGCCGATGTCTTCAGCGGTATAGGTCACGGTCTTCCAGCCCGGGGTGGCCACCACGTCGGCCACCATTCGCTTGGTCAGGTCCTTGTCCATGGCGATGGCGCTGCTCAGAAAACCTGCGCCGGTGTAGGGGATACCCAGCAGGTCAAAGGCGGCCTGGACCCGGCCATCCTCCCCGCAGGCCCCGTGGAGGGCCAGAAAGACCAGATCAGCCCTGCGGCACAGCTCCAGCACGTCCTTTCCGAAGAGACTGGACCCCTGGTCCCGCCGGGCCGCCTGGATTTGGGCCAGGTCGGGTGCCTCCCGGGCCACCCGCCGGTATACCTCTGGAATGGGCGCGTCAAAGCAGTCCTCCAGCGGGCCGCTCCAGTCCTCCAGGCCGAAATACATGTCCACCAGGGCCGCCCGGTGCCCCTGGGCCCGCAGGGCCTCGGCCACCATGGTACCCGTAGACAGGGATACGCTGCGCTCCGGGCTCAGTCCGCCCGCCAGGACAACAATGTTCACACTCGCCACCTCGCTGTCTGGATGATCGTCAGGCCGCCTGTCCCGGCGCCAGCCTGGGCAGAACCCGTGCGTGCCTGTGCAAAGGCCCGCTCCGGATCCATAGAAATGCGCCCTCTCCAGCTGCCTGATCGTACCATTCTATGCGTCAGCTGAATATTGTAGCATAGATTTCTAAAATTCTCAACCATTCAACGGGAAAAAGGAAGAAAAGGCCCCTGCTATAATGAGATTGCAGGCCCCAGGCAGGGACCCCGCAATCTCATTTTTATTCCAGAAGGAGGTAAAAATAGTATGGCGTGCGATACTTCCCGCACATATGAAGATCGGAAGGTCATCCAGAGGCTTTGGGAATCTGGTGTGAAAGTAGAAAAAATTGCGGCTAATCTTGGCGCCCCGCCGCCCTCTATCTACTCCGAGCTGCGGCGCGGAAAGGGCGGGAGCCGTTTGCCGAATCACCGGCTGTGCTATCACGCAGATCCTGCTCAGCTTCGGTCTCAGCAGTCTTTCCAGCGGAGAGGGCGCAAAGATGGGGAATCAAGAAAAGAAGGAGCAGCGCCCCTAAGCCTGAAAACAGCAACTACAGTGAAAGCAGTGCAGGGAGCGCTTGCAAATATGGGAAATTGCCAATTCGCCGTCTTTTTGCTCATGTGAGATAAAGAAGTAAAAGAAGTGTAAAACATTTTGCCCTTCCCTATCCGGCCGGCTGCCGGATAGGGAAGGGCTTTAGGCACCGGGCAGTTCTGCCTTGCCGGCAAAAGAGCACTAGATAGCGTCTACACGAATTAGGTGCGAATAGCAGCCCAAATAGCGATACAAC
>CANSQX010000028.1 GCA_947649225.1 uncultured Flavonifractor sp. | reverse complement strand
GTGGTCAACAAGTGGGACGCCATCGAAAAGGACGGCAAGACCATGGACAGGATGCGCCAGGACGTGCGCCGGGATCTGTCCTATATGACCTACGCCCCCATCCTCTTCATCTCGGCCCTGACCGGCCAGCGGGTGGACCGCCTCTTCGACCTCATCAACTACGTCAGCGACCAGGCCGCCCTGCGGATCACCACCGGAATGCTCAACTCGGTGCTGGCCGACGCCACCGCCCGGGTCCAGCCCCCCACCGACAAGGGACGGCGCCTGAAAATCTACTATATGACCCAGGTGGGGATCAAGCCGCCCCACTTTGTGGTCTTCTGCAACGACGCCCAGCTCTTCCACTTTTCCTACCAGCGCTATCTGGAGAATCAGATCCGAAACACCTTCGGCCTGGAGGGCACTCCCGTGCGCCTCACCATCCGGCAGAAGGGCGACAAGGAGGGGTGATCCGTGATTGAAATTCCCTTGGACTTCCTGATTGGCGCGCCGTTGCTGTCGGCGGCCGTCGCCTATTTCCTGGGCTGCTCCAACGGGGCGGTCATCATCTCCAAGTATATCCTGCGGGACGACGTGCGCACCCACGGCAGCGGAAACGCGGGACTGACCAACTTTCACCGGACCTTCGGGGGCGGGCTGACCCTGGCGGTCATTCTGATTGACGTGTTTAAGGCGGTGGCGGCCATCCTGATCGCCGTCTGGATCAGCCGGAATCTGTGGGACGGAGCCTGGTCCTCCGACGGGGATGTATATGCCAAGTACTGGGGCGGCCTTTTCTGCCTGCTGGGCCACATGTTCCCCTGCATGTTCAAATTCAAGGGCGGCAAGGGCATCCTGTCCGGCGGCACCATCGCCCTGATGCTGGACTGGCGCATCGCCCTGGTGGTATGGGGGGGCTTTCTGGTGCTGGCCGTCCTCACCCGGTACGTCTCCCTGGGGTCCATCTGGGCGGGGGCGTCCTTCCCCTTCGCCACCTGGTTTGTCTACCACGACCGGCTGCTCACGGCCCTGGGCATCTTCATCGGGGCTCTGGTGGTGTGGAAGCACCGGGGCAACCTGGTCCGGCTTTTGAAGGGCCAGGAGTCCAAATTCAGCCTGCACCATAAAAAATAGCCAAAGGGGGAGGATACCGATGAAAATTGCGGTGATGGGGAGCGGCGGCTGGGGCACGGCCCTGGCCCTGGTCCTGCTGGAGAACGGCCACGAGGTGACCCTGTGGTCCTACGCAGAGGGGGAGTCCCGGGTGCTCCGCACCCGCCGGGAGAACCCCATGCTGATGGGGGTTTCCCTGCCCGAGGGACTGGCGCTGACCAGCGACCCGGAGTGCGTGAAGGGCTGCGGAGTCGTGGTGCTGGCCACCCCCTCCTTTGCCGTGCGGGGGACCGCCCGGGCCCTGGCTCCCCTGCTGGACCCCGGCGCGGTGCTGGTGGCGGTGTCCAAGGGCATTGAGAAGGGCACCTCCTGCACCCTTACCGAGGCCATTGAGCAGGAGGCGGGGGCGGACCACCCCATTGTGGCCCTGTGCGGGCCCTCCCACGCGGAGGAGGTGGGGCGGCACGTGCCCACCGCCGTGGTCTCGGCCTCCCGGGACAGGGCGGCCGCCGAGCTGGTCCAGGACCTCTTCATGAACGAGCGCTTCCGGGTTTACGCCTCCGACGACGTGGTGGGGGTGGAGCTGGGGGCCGCGCTGAAAAACGTGATTGCCCTGTGCGCCGGGATCTGCGACGGCCTGGGGTTCGGGGACAACACCAAGGCCGCCCTCATGACCCGGGGCCTCACCGAGATCGCCCGGCTGGGGATGGCTCTGGGGGGCCGTCGGGAGACCTTTGCCGGGCTGGCCGGAGTGGGCGATCTGATCGTCACCTGCACCTCCATGCACTCCCGCAACCGCCGGGCGGGCATTCTCATCGGCCAGGGGAAGACCCCGGAGGCCGCCGTGAAGGAGATCGGCGCCGTGGTGGAGGGCTACTACGCCGCCGCCACCGCCCGGGCTCTGGCTCAGAAGCACGGCGTGGAGATGCCCATCTCCGAGGCCGCCTATCAGGTCCTCTACAACGGCAAGGACCCCCGGGTGGCCATTGTGGAGCTCATGACCCGGGCCAAAAAGCACGAGCTGGAGGACAGCTGGGTCTGAGAACCGAAAGGTGCAAAAGGCCCGCAAAAATAAAGCCGCAGCCCTATGCAGCCGGCATATTGTTTCGCCCCTTCCCCTATGTTATGATTTTCCCGGACCCTGTTTGGGGCTGGTCTTATCATAACTTTTGAGAGAGAAAAGGGGTAGAACGCTATGAATATGACCTTTCGCGCGCCCATGTGCAAGTCGTGGACTCTGACGGACGACTCGTTTACCATTGGCGGCAAGACCATTCTCCTAAGCGATATCACCGGGGTGTCCACAACCTCCAAGCCCACCGCCCTGACCAACGGCGTCATTACGGTGACCCTGGCCGGCGGGGGCTCCCAGATCCTGGCCGTCGGCAACAAGAACGCCGCCCAGTGGGAGGAGATTGTCGCCTACATCCGGGAACACGCCAGCATCAGTACCACCGCCCCCGCCGACATCAGGCCCGGGGAAGACGGCCTGGTCTACGACCTGGAGGGGGTCCGGGGACGGCACATCCGCGTCTATGAGGACAAGGCCGTGATCTCGGTCAAGGCGACGGTGGGCTCCTTCATCACCGGCAATATCTCCGACGGCGAAAAGACCATCTACTATGCGGACTGCATCGGCGTACAGTTTAAGGAGAGCGGCCTTCAGATCGGTTATTTGCAGCTGGAGACGGCCTCCGCTCTGATGAACAACAAGGCCAGCAACTTTTTCAATGAAAACAGCTTCACCTTCGACACCACCAAGGTGCCCAACGAGAAGATGCGGGAGGTGGCCAATTACGTACGCCAGCAGGTGGAGGCGTGCAAGCGGCAGAAGAGCGCCCCCGCCGCAGCCGCGCCCTCTCCGGCGGACGAGCTGAAAAAGTTCAAGGAGCTGCTGGACATGGGGGCCATCACCCAAGAGGAATTTGACGCCAAGAAGAAGCAGCTGCTCGGCCTGTAATCCATCGCTCCAACGGTTCGGACGGCAAGGGAGGCCCCGGACGCAGATGCGTCCGGGGCCTCCCTGTTTCTCTGTCCGCGTTCCGCCCGCACCCGGCGGAGGCGCGCCGCCGCGCTCTCCCCAGGGCGGACAGCCGGAGCCCTACACGCTGTGCCCGGCCGCCCCCCTGCGGAAGGGAACCAGGCCGGTGCGGTTCAGCGCCACCATAATCGCGGGGATGACCATCAGCTGGAGGAGAATGCCGGGGATCGCGGTCAGAAGGGCCCCGGACAGGAAGAGCTGCCAGCCAAAGGGGACCTGGGCGAGTCCGGCCAGGACAATCCGTGCGGCAGCCCAGACGAGCCGCCCGGCGGCCAGGGCGGCGAACAGGCAGCGGTAGAGGGCGACGATGCACTGCCAGCGGGAGCGGGCATAGAGGAAGCCCGCCACGGCGCCGTAGGCGGCCAGCTCGAACGCCATGGCGATCCCCGCCGGCATGGGCGGCGCGCCAAACAACGCATAGCGGAACAGCGGCAGGACAAGTCCCACCGCGCCGCCGTACTGCCAGCCGCAGATGAGGCCGCACAGCAGAACCGGCAGGTGCATGGGCAGCAGCATGTTGCCAATCTGGGGAACCTGACCGGTCAGAAAGGGCAGCACCAGCCCCAGCGCCAAAAACATGGCGGCCAGTACGAGCGGTTTGACCGGCGGCTTGGCCCGGGTCTGCTTCATCACAAAAACCTCTTTTCGATCCATGCAGGGCGGTCTCAGCCGACGCTAACCCGCATCCGGCTCGGCGAAGATGCCGTTGAGGAAGACCTCGGTGGTCATGTTCAGATAGGCCTCCCGGTCGATGTGGAAGTGCTCCGGGGGAACAACGCTGGACATGAGGATATAGGATTGAAGGGAGCCGAAATAGGTGTGAACCGCCGTCAGCAGGTCAAACCCCTCCCGCACCGCCAGCCGGGACTGGGCGATCAGCTGCCGGAGATAGGCTGCGATATCGGTGCAGGCGGCCAGAAAGCCCTGCTCGTAGTAGAGCCGCCCGATCTCGGGAAAGTTGTGGGACTCGCTGATCACACAGCGCAGCAGCGCCATGCGCTCAGGCTCCCGGGTGATTTGCAGGTAGTTGCGGCCAAAGGACCGGACGTTCTCCCGCCAGTCCCCGCCCCGGCAGCAGGCCGGAATCTGTTTGGCCGCTGTGTTGAAGGTGCTCTCCTGGAGCACCTTCGCCAGCAGATCCTCCTTGCTCTCACAGAGCTTGTAGAGCGTGGCCTTGGAGATCCCGGCGGCGTCGGCCACGTCCTTCATGCTGGTCTTTTGAAAGCCCTTGGAGCTGAAGAGGAACAGAGCCACCCGCATGACCTCGGCGCGCTGGCGCTCATATTCCGGGTGGAGCTCCCGGGCCTGGGGGATGTTCAGGGAGTTGAACAGCTGCGCCTTATTGGTAAAGTGGGTATAGATGGCCGCCGGAGAGATCCCGGCCGCCTCCGCGATGTCCCGGATGGTGGTCTCCTGATAGCCGCTGCGCAAAAAGCACTGCCGCGCCGCCGCCTGGATGCTGCGGAGGGTCTCGTCCCCGCTGCGCCTGCGGGGGGCGGCCTCTCCGTTGGGGGATTTGCATAGATCGGACATACCAATCGCCTCTTCCGACTGTGAATTCCTGTGCGCCTTTTGGTCTGTTTTTGTTCATCTTATCAAAAAATTCGGAGCCTGTCAACGTCATCTTGCCGCGTCCCGTCCGGCGGCGTGCGGACAGGCGCGTGGGAGGGCCGCCGTTGGACAGGACGCAGAGCAAGGCGGCCGGGGCGATCTTAGTCTTGCCAATTGCATCGAAAAGAAGTATACTATCCCTAACTGAGGCGTTTTTGTGCAGATTTTAAGCCGAAGCAGGCGAAAAACGGCGCCGCCCGGCGCGGCCGGCGGACCGATAGGGGGACTGGAACATGAGGCGGACTGGGAGCCGGGCAGGCAGCCGGTACCGGGGGAGCCGGGGCGCAGGCCGGGGGCTTGTGCTTCTGGTACTGGTGGTGATTGCGGCCGGGGCGGCGGCTCTGGCGGGCTGGCGGCTGCTGGGCGGGGCCCCGACCGGCGGGGAGCCGGACGCCCCCGCCCTGGTGCTCCCCCCGCCCCTGACGCTCCCGGAGCCCGAGCCGGTCTCCGATCTCCCCGCCGTCCCGGCGGAGGTGCGGGGGATCTATGTCTCCGGCCCGGTGGCGGGGGACCCCTACATGGACAGCCTCATCGCGCTGCTCGAGGAGACCGAGCTCAACGCGGTGGTAATCGACCTCAAGAACGACGAGGGAAACCTCACCTACCGGGCTGAGACCGGGACGGCGGCGGAGATCGGGGCCTGCGTGCGCTATATCCCCGACCTGCCCGGCCTGGTGTCCGAGCTGAAGGCCCGGGGGATCTACACCATCGCCCGAATCGCCGCCTTCAAGGACCCGGTGCTGGCCGCCGCCCGGCCCGAGCTGGCTCTGCGCAGGGCGGACGGGAGCGCCGTCTCGGAGAGCGGGGGCCTGGCCTGGGTAAACCCCTACGAGCCGGAGGTGTGGGACTATCTCATCGAGACGGCCCGGGGGGCGGCGCAGGCCGGGTTTGACGAGGTGCAGTTCGACTATGTGCGCTTCCCCACCGGCCGGGCGGCGGAGGAGGCCGTCTACGGTCCGGCGGCGGAGGGGACCGGCCGCTCGGACGCGGTGGCCGGCTTCCTGGAGGCCGCTGTGGAGGCCCTCCACGCCGAGGGGGTCCGGGTGTCGGCCGACGTGTTCGGCACCGCCGTCAGCAACCGGGCGGACGCCGCCCTCATCGGCCAGGACTACGCCCGGATGGGGGCCATTGTGGACGTGCTCTGCCCCATGGTCTACCCCTCCCACTACGCGGCGGGGGTGTTTGGGCTGGAGCTGCCCGACCGGGCCCCCTATGAGACCGTGCGCGCCGCTATGGAGAAGTCCCGGGAGGCCCTCTCCGGCGTGGAGGAGGACAGCCGGGCCCAGGTCCGGCCCTGGCTCCAGGACTTCACCGCCACCTGGGTGAGCGGCCACCTGGAGTACGGGGCGGAGGAGCTCCGGGCCCAGATCCAGGCGGTCTGCGACGAGGGCTATCCCGGCTGGCTCCTCTGGAACGCCCGCAACCAGTACACGGCGGAGGGCCTGCTGCCCGCAGCGGGCTGAGCGGAGGATCGCCTTGCTTTTTCGGGGCCCTTCTGGTATGATAGGGGCACATCTTGCAAGATACGAGAGGGAGACCGGCTATGGCGGCGATTAAGAAGCAGTCCCTGGTGGACCAGATCTACCGGCGGCTGCGGGAGGACATCATCAAGCTGCGGCTGCCCCTGGGCAGCAAGCTCAACGTCAGCGAGCTCCAGACCGCCCTGGGGGTGAGCTGCACCCCCATCCGGGAGGCGCTCAACCGCCTCCAGCAGGAGGGGCTTGTGACCTACGAGAACAACGTGGGGGCCCGGGTGCTCACCCTGGCCGGACACGATGTGCTGGAGATCCAGGAGCTGGCCATGACCCTGCACACGGCGGCCATCCGCCTGGCTATGCGCAAGGGGGACCGGGCGGCCATCGCCCGGCAGTTCGCCGCCTGCCTGGAGGAGTACGAGCGGGCGGGCAGCGGGCCGGAGGAGGTCATGGCCATCCACCACATGGTGGGGGTCTTTTACCACAACTGCGGCAACCAGCGTCTGGACGACAGTATGCTGGCCATTCAGGGCCAGCAGCTCCTGCTGCGGTATATCTACAGCGCCTGCGGGGAGCGGGGCAAGAACAGCGGCGACTTCCGGCGCATGTACCAGGGGATCCTGGACGGGGACCCGGAGGCCATCTGCGCCGCCCTCCAGGAGAACACCGGCCGGACCGAGCCGGTGCTCCTGGACTACGTGCGCAGGCAGTGCGCGGAGGACTGACCGCCCCGGGCCGGGCAGTGTAAGGAGGGGGAGCCCATGCGGGTCCTGGTGACCGACGACGAGGCGGATATCCGCGCCGTCATTCGGGAGTACCTGGAGTACGGCGGCCACACCGTGACCGAGGCCGCCAATGGGGCGGAGGCCGTGGCCCTCTGCCGGAGGCAGGAATTCGACGTGATTGTGATGGACATCATGATGCCCGAGATGGACGGCTACGCCGCCTGCGCCGCCATCCGGAAGCTGCGGGAGATCCCGGTGCTCATGCTCTCGGCCCGTGGGGAGGAGTACGACAAGCTCAAGGGCTTCTCCCTGGGGATCGACGACTATATGGTCAAGCCCTTCTCCCCCCGGGAGCTGATGGCCCGGCTGGCCGCCATCACGGCCCGGGCCTCCCGCCGGCCGGAGGGGCGGCTCCCCGTGGCCTTCGACGGGCTGGAGCTGGACTTCGCCGGGCGCACCGTCCGGGTGGATGGAACGAAGGTCCCCATGACCCCCCGGGAGCTGGATCTGCTCCTCTATCTGGCCCGGAACCGGGGAATTGTGCTCACCCGGGACCAGCTGCTGGCCCAGGTGTGGGGGACGGGCTATCTGGGGGACGACCGGACGGTGGACACCCATATTAAAATGCTCCGCAGCGCCCTGGGCCCCTACCGGGGGTTCATCGTCACCGTCAGAGGGGTGGGGTACAAGTTTGAAGCGGTTTGATCCCCGCTCCTTCCGGTTCCGGCTGTGGGCGGTGCTGGTCCTCTTTGCGGCCCTGGTATGCGGCCTGATGTGGCTGGTCCAGATCACCGCCCTGCGCACCACCTACGAGCGGGACCGGATCAGCGCCGTGCGCCAGGCGGGCAATATCATCTCCTCCACCTACGGACGGGAGGGCTTTAACGACGCCCTGTTCACCGTCACCCGGTCCGGGGGCTTTTTTGTTCAGCTCCTGCGGGAGGACGGGGTCCTCCTGCGCTCGGTGGGCAACGACGGGGCCGAAGCCCCGCCCCCCCAGGAGAACCTGGTGGACTGGCAGATCTTCTCCACCCTGGACGGGACAGACGGCTACTACTTCTACCGGGTGCCCGACACGGTGTACGACAGCGAGTGGATTGTCCAGGCCCAGGTGGTGGCCTGCCGGGACGGCCTGCGGGAGGTGCTGTTCACCAGCGCCAGCCTCTCGCCGGTGTCGGCCGCCATTTCCATGCTCTCCTCCCGGTTTCTGCTGGTGACGGCGGTGGTGCTGGTGACGGCCACGGTGCTGGCCTTTGTGCTGGCCTCCAGCCTCTCCCGGCCCATCACCCGGATCACCGGCCGGGCCCGCCAGCTGGCGGCGGGGGACTATGAGGTGGACTTCCCCAAGGGCTCCTGTACCGAGCTGGACCACCTCTCCGCCGCCCTGGACACGGCGGCCGCCGAGTTCCGCAGCACCGAGGCCCTGCGCCGGGACCTCATCGCCAACGTCTCCCACGACATGCGCACCCCCCTCACCATGATCAAGGCCTACGCCGAGATGATCGAGCAGCTGTCCGGAGACGATCCGGTCAAGCGGGAGGCCCACCTCCAGATCATCATCCGGGAGAGCGACAAGCTGACCCGGTTTATCACCGAGACCATGGACCTGTCCAGGCTCCAGTCTGGGGCTGTGGAGCTGACCATGGAGGTCTTCCCCCTGGCCGAATGCGTGGACAGCGCCCTGGAGAGCTTCCGCCACCTGTGGGAGCGGGAGGGCTACCGTCTGTTTCTCTCCCTGGACCGGGGGGCCCTGGTGCGGGGGGACCGGCGGCAGCTGGAGCGGGCGGTTTTTAACCTGATCAACAACGCCTTTCACTACACCGGCGCGGACCAGGTGGTCTATATCGGAGTCAGCCGCCTGGCCGGGGAGGTCCTGTTTGAGGTCATCGACACCGGCCAGGGCATTGAGCAGAGCCAGCTGCGGGCGATCTGGGACCGCTACTACCGGATTAACAACAAGCATGCGGCCAGCACGGGAGTGGGGCTGTCTATCGTCAAGGCTATTTTCGAGCTCCACCACGCCCGCTACTCGGTGGACAGCCGGGCGGGCGGGGGGAGCTGCTTCTGGTTCACCCTGCCCCAGCCCTGACCACCTGCGGCCGGCAGATATGCCCATCCTTCCGGGGGCAGGTTCTGCTTGACAGCGGTGGCTTGTATTGCTATATTTATAACGTGTGGAGGTGGACGCCAGATGCGGAACAAGACGACCCGTTTTTTAATCAGCAGCATCGTCATGGTGGCGATGGTCTGTGTGGTTATTTTTGCTTTCTTAACCATCAATATGCTTCGCCGCAGCTCGGATACCATCGGCGCGGTGGGCAATATCTATATGGAGGGCCTGAGCGAGCGGATCGTAATGCACTTCCAGACGACCATTGAGTTCCGCCTCTCCCATGTGGAGGACTTGGTGACCTCGGTCCCGCCGGACAGCGCCAGCGACGGCGCGATCCGCGAGGAGCTGGCTTATGCCGCCCGGGCCCGCGGCTTTGAATACCTGGCTTTCTACTCTCCCGACGGCCGTTTCGAGATGATCTACGGCGACGAGCTGCACGTCTCCGACCCGGAGCCCTTTCTCACCTCGATGAACCGGGGGGAGCGCAAGGTGGCGGTGGGCACCACCGCTGCGGGAGACAACATCGTGCTGCTGGGCGTCTCCACCGACTACCGGATGTCGGACGGACAGCCCAGCACTGCGCTGGTGGCCGGACTTCCGGTGAGCTATATCAAGGATACTCTGGCCCTGGAGAAGGAGGACGCCCTGGTCTTCTCCCACGTGATCCGCAAGGACGGCAGCTTCGTCATCTGGAGCGGCGACGCCTACCGCGAGAACTATTTTGACCGCATCCGGGCTGAGACCGCCGATGTGAACGGCGTCGACCCGGGGCATGGCGTGGCCGACCTTGCGGCGGCGATGGCCGCCGCAGACAACTACTCCGCCGTCCTCCACATGAGGGACGGCGAACGGCGGCATATCTACTGCACGGCCCTCCCCGACTCCGAGTGGTATCTGGTGACGCTGATGCCCTACGGTACCCTGGACCAGGTGGTGAACGACCTGAGCCGGCAGTGGCTGTGCATGGCCCTGGGCGGCTGCTGTATCATCCTGGTGGCCCTGCTCATCGTCTTCGCCAAGTACTACCAGCTGACCCGCAAGCAGGTGGCCGAGCTGGAGGAGGCCCGCAGGGAGGCCGTACACGCCAATAAGGCCAAGAGCGAATTTCTCTCCAATATGAGCCACGATATCCGCACCCCCATGAACGCCATCGTCGGCATGACGGCCATCGCCACCGCCAATCTTCACGACTCCCAGCAGGTCCAGAACTGCCTGCGGAAGATTACCCTGTCCAGCAAGCATCTGCTGGGGCTCATCAACGACGTGCTGGACATGTCCAAGATCGAAAGCGGCAAGCTGACGCTGAACGTGGATCAGGTTTCCCTGCGGGAGGTCATGGAGAGCGTGGTCAGTATCGCCCAGCCCCAGGTGAAGGCGAAAAAGCAGCATTTTGACGTGTTCATTCACGATATTCTGTCGGAAAATGTGTGCTGTGACAGCGTGCGCCTGAACCAGGTGCTGCTGAATTTCCTGTCCAACGCCATCAAGTTCACCCCGGAGGGCGGCTCCATCCACGTAGCCACCTACCAGGAGGAGTCCCCCAAGGGCGGGGACTATGTGCGGACCCATATCAAGGTTAAGGACAACGGTATCGGCATGTCCCCGGAGTTCAAGGACAAGATCTTCGAGTCCTTCACCCGGGAGGACAGCACCCGGGTACGGAAGACCGAGGGCACCGGACTGGGTATGGCCATCACCAAGTACATCGTGGACGCCATGGGCGGCGAGATCCAGGTGGAGAGCGCGCTGGGCGCGGGCACCGAGTTCAGCGTGACGCTGGATCTGGAGAAAGCAATGATACCGGAGGCCGACATGATCCTGCCCGAGTGGAACATGCTGGTGGTGGATGACGACGAGCAGCTCTGCGAGAGCACGGTGGCGGCGCTGAAGAGTATCGGCGTCAACGCAGAGTGGACCTTGGACGGTGAGAGCGCGGTTCAGATGGTGGACCAGCGGCATAAGCGCCACGACGACTACCACATCATCCTTCTGGACTGGAAGCTCCCCGGCATGGACGGCATCAAGACCGCCAAGGTCATCCGGCAGGAGATGGGGGAGGACGTGCCCATTCTGCTGATCTCCGCCTACGACTGGAGCGAGATCGAGGAGGAGGCCAAGGATGCCGGCGTCACCGGCTTCATCAGCAAGCCGCTGTTCAAATCCACCCTGTTCTATGGCCTGCGGCCCTTCATGGGCCTGGATCCCGAGACCCCTGTGGTCGAGGCGGTGGAGGAGACCGTGGACTTCCATGGCCGGCGGGTGCTCCTGGCGGAGGATAACGACCTGAACTGGGAGATCGCCAACGAGCTCCTCTCCGAGCAGGGTCTGGCGCTGGACCACGCAGAAAACGGCGCGATATGCGTGGAGATGTTCCAGCGCGCCGCGCCCCACTACTACGATGTGATTTTGATGGATATCCGGATGCCGGTCATGACGGGGTACGAGGCCGCCCAGGCCATCCGGGAGCTGGACCGGCCCGACGCCAAGGAGATCCCAATCATCGCCATGACCGCAGACGCTTTCTCCGAGGACATCAAGAAGTGCCTGGACTGCGGCATGAACGCACATATTGCCAAGCCCATTGATATGCGGGAGGTCAACCGCCTGCTGGTCAAGTACATGAAGCATCCCGACTGATAAGAAAGCGGCGGCCCTGACGGGCCGCCGCTTTTGGTTTGGGTCCACGCTTTTCAAAGAGGGGCGGAGTCCGGAGACAGGGCCCCAGTCCTCACGCTTCCCCGCCGTGCAGCGGGATGGAAACCCCGCAGATCTCCACCCGGTCCAGGCTGTCCATGTCCAGCAGATAGCCGTAGGACTGGTTGACGTGGATGCACGGGGGGCTGTCCGGGTCCTCTCCGGCATTGCAGCCGCTGCCGCCCCGGATGCCGAAGGGGGTATAGGGGTCTGGCTCCAGAAGGTTCCCGTCCCGGTCGTAGAGGGCGATCTCCGGCAGGTCGATGCACAGGCCGTAGTTGCCCCAGAAAGCGTGGTGATTGCGCAGGGCCTCGCCCTCCAGCCAGACGTTGACTCCGACGGGGGAGACCTCCAGGCGGGTCAGCCTGGCGGGGACCTCCCGGATGGTAACGGGGAGCCGGGGCTCCAGACGGAGGGTGCGGTCCGGATAGGCCACGGCCAGCGTGCCGAAGTCCCAGGTCTCGCCGCACAGGACCACGTCCTCCCGCGTTCCGTCCGGCAGTATGCGGATATACCCGACGCCGTCAATGCGCAGGGTCATGTCCCGGCCGTTCAGTCCGTCCGTCCCCGGCTCCCGGGGCATGTACTCGATCCACAGGACATAGCCCAGCCGGTTGTCCGTGGGGTCCGGGTCCTCCGGGCAGCGCCACTGCCAGGCATAACCGCCCCTGCTGTCCGGAAAGTCGAAGTCCTCGTCCGGATCGGCCGCCGCCCAGTCCGGGCCCAGGACGGTCCCCTCCGGGGCCTCCAGCTCAAAGCCCAGGCACAAATAGCGGTCGTCCCCCGCGCAGTCGGTGAGGGTCATGGTCCAGCCGTTGGCAGTGACGGCTTTGCCCACTAGGGCGCTGCTCTGCCGGTAGCCCGCGCCGCCGCCGAAGTACTGCTCCAGCACGGGCAGGCGGACCACTGCGGCCCCCACGCTCAGCGTCAGGGCGCAGGCCGCCGCCGCAAAGAGCGCCGCCGTCCGCAGGGGCCGCCGGGCTCTGCGCTGCCGCCCCGCTCCGGCGGTCAGGCTGCGGACCAGGGCCGCCCGCCCTTCCGGCGTCCAGCGGAGCCTCTCCAGTTCACTCCGGTATTCGTCTCTCATAGTCCGATCCCTCCAGCATCTGTTTCAGCCTGGCCCGGGCCCGGGCCAGATGGGTACTCGCCAGGGCGGGCGAGATCCCCAGCAGCCGGGCGATCTCCCCCACCCCGTACTCCTCGTAGTAGCGCAGGTAGATCACCCGCCGGTATTTTAAGGGCAGCTGCTGCACCAGGGGCAGAATGCCGTCCTCCTCCGGCTGGGGGGCCTGGACCGCCAGCCCCTCGTCCAGGGCCACCGTCCGCCGCCGCCAGGCGCTGCGCCTCAGGTTCTTGCACACATTGATGCCCACCCGCAGCACCCAGGCCCGCTCCTGGTCCCGGTCGGGAAAGGTCCGCGGGGACTCCAGCAGCTTGAGCAGCACGGTCTGGCACACATCCTGGGCGTCGGCCAGGCTGGAAAACCAGGTGTAGCCCAGCCGGAGCAGGGTGTCCCCATAGCGCTCCGCCAGCGCCTCCGCCCGTTCCGCATCCATCGTCCTCCCTCCTTTCACCTATATAACACCGCACAGGGCCCGGATCTGTCAAGGACGGTAAAAAAATTTGGACTGCCGCAGAAAAATTTGCGGCAGTCCGTGCTTGAGGGGCTATGGGGCGTCCTCCGGCGGTTCCGGCAGCTCCGCCAGCCACCCGGCGGGGCGGGCGGTGTCTCCGTCCAGGGGCACGTACCAGTAGCCCAGGGAGAAGGCGGTCACCTGCGCCGGATCGATGGGGTCGGGAAAGGTCCAGGTGTCGGTGTTGAAGCCTGTGCCGCCGCTCTCCCAGCCGGCATCCACACAGCGGCCCCTGGGGACCGTCACCCGGGTCCCATCCTCCAGATAGACGGTCAGGGGCAGGAGTTGCAGGGATCCCTGCCGGCCGTTCTGGGGGGCGCTCCGCAGGGAGGCGCTCCGGGCGGTGAGGGTGAAGGTCTCGGCCAGCTTGGTGTTCACCGGCTGGTTGACCGTGACGGTGCGCTCCGGCAGGATCTCCAGGGGGAAGCGCAGGGTCCAGTCCCCCTCCACCCTCTCCCGGGTGCCGATCCACCCCTGGAGGGTGAGGGGCAGGCCCCGGTAGGCCTCCCGGGGCAGATAGTCATAGGCAATCTTCCCGTCCTCCATCCGGACATCGACACAGGGCATCAGGCAGAAGTCCAAATAGCGGCCGTTCTCCAGGCGGTAGTCCCTGCCCTGAAGACTGACCAGATCGTACCGGCCGCTGCCGCCGTAGGCGTCCTCCAGGCACTGGTGCAGGACGGCCAGATCGGCGTAAAAGCAGTGATCCGGGAGCTGGTCCTCCCAGCCCTCCTGCATTTTGAGCTGGACGTGGAGCCGGTCCTGCCCGTCAAAGCCCATGGAGGACAGGGTGAACCAGGGGGCCCCCTCCAGCGCCCGGGGGGTCTGCTCCGGAACCAAGACAATCCGGCCGTCGTTGGTGCCGTGGCTCTGGTCCTCGGGGGCCGCCATGGTCGCCAGCATGTTGTCCGCCTCCAGCAGGTCCGCGGGCAGGGGGATCCCCTCGAAAAATTCCCCGCCCCAGATCTCTCCGATGGAGACCTCGGCCATGCCGTCCTCCTCCCGGTCCAAAAAGTCCGTACCGTAGAAGTCCAGTCTGGCCAGCAGGGTGCGCGACTCCGGGTCGTAGGCCATGGGGCGGACCCACGAGGAGAACTGGGTGTCCTCCGTGAGCCGGTCGCCGGTCAGGTCCTGGACCTCCAGATAGACCGTCCCGCCGCTCTGGTCGGCCAGGGCCCGGACCACCGAGACCCGGATCCCCTGATCGGTGGCCGAGACCCCCTCCACCTCCTGGCTGTAGGGCCCGAAGCTCCCCAGGGACTGGCCTAAAATGTCCCGCAGGGTGGGGGAGGCCGCCAGGGCGGTCACAATACACAGCGCGCACACCGCCGCCGCGATGAGGGCCGTGCGGCCCACATGGCGGGTCCGCCGTGCGGGGGCGGCGGCCATCAGCCCGGCCAGGCGCTCCTTTTGCCGTTCATTCAGCAGCACTTGCTCCATCTCCTTCCGGTATGTCTCCCTAAACATAGTCCCCCTCCTCCAGGATCTCCCGCAGCATGGCCCGGGCCCGGCTCAGGCGGGTGTGGACGGTCCCCTCCCGCATCCCCAGCAGCCGGGCGATCTCCGCCGCAGAGTACTCCTCGAAATAGTACAGGTGAACCACAGTCCGGTAGCGCTCCGGCAGGGCCAGCACGGCCGCCAGCGCGCCTTCCTCCGGCGGTTCGGGGGACGGCGCGCCCAGGGCTTCGGCCTCCTCCAGCGGACGCCGCCGCCTGCGCCAGAGGGAGCGGGTCAGATCCGCCGCACAGTTGGCCGCCACCCGCAGCAGCCAGGCCCGGCGGTGATCCTCGTCCCGGAATTCCGGGGCCGCCCGCACCAGCCGGAGAAAGGTCTCCTGTGCGACATCCTCGGCGTCCTCCCGGCTGCCCGTGCGGGCGTAGGCCAGCCGGTATACCGCCTGGCCGTGGAGCTCCACCAACCGCGCCGCCTCCGCACTGTCCATGCCCGATCTCCTCCTTTTCCCTGGCCCGCGCTCTATATCATACACGGTTTGCTCCTCCAAAACCTTACAAACCAGAGAAAATTTTTGGAGAGGGCTGAATTGTGACGGCTTGAAGCAAAAAAAGGTTGACACTGGGCGGATGCTGTGGTATTATAATAACCGCGCTGGAGAGCGCGTGATATGCGCGAGTGGTGGAATTGGCAGACTCGCTAGATTCAGGTTCTAGTGTGCATTACGCACGTGCGGGTTCAAGTCCCGCCTCGCGCACCATGCTGAGTGTTCTTATTGCATTTGTAAAGATGCTGTAAGAACACTCGCTTTCTTTTTGTCAAAAGCGAGCAGCGAACAGGTCAGGGATAAAATTTTCATCGGTACAGATAAGGCCAACGCCCTGCGTTTTGAGCAGTTCCATCCGCCCAAAGGGCTCCATACCGGACGGTACAGTTTTCCCACCACCAGGGCGTCCCCCCGCTTTTCCCGGACAGCCTGCCTGACCGCCGGCAGACCTAGGCCGTCAAGCAGGAGGCCGCTATCGGTTTTGTCTGCGCCTGTTCAGCCGTTCTCCGCAGATCGCTCCTCTGGCACTCCATTGTCATGCAGTTATCGTGGATCGTGAGCTATTGCACCCAAACGCCATCGCCTTTCTCCGCCGGTGAACCTCGATGCGCGGGCAAGCTCGTTCCGCATCCGGGGTGCCGTCCCCCGGCCCCCGTATATTTCCGGACCGCAGAACCAAACCTATCCGCCGCCGCCTTGCTTTTGGTGTGCTCCATGCGTGCCTGCAAGGCTTTGATTTTTCCCGCAGTTCCTTTTGCCCATCCTCGTTTTTGGCGGACATCCGGGCGAAACGATTATCTGTCAGCTCACCTGCTGCGCCGTCCGCAGAGAGCTTTTGTCAAGCGTGATTTTATAAAATGCTGCATACTCTACAATTACGAAGGTTATCCGGCATTTTATTTCTCTATTAGATGGTGCCGTCAATAAAACCATGAGATATATCGCTTCCGGTTCTGGCGCCACAGCGGATTGCACAAGTACAGCATGGGGTTAAGCGCGGGATCCCAGGCGGAATATCTTCCGGCCGATCGGGGCTATGATACAGACGCAATCATTCTCAAGGCTGTCTATGCGGGCATGATACCAGTCATTCCACCCAGAAAAACCGCAAACGCCTGCGGGAATACGGCAAATGCCTCTATAAGCTGCCGCCTTGTTGAATATGCGTTTCCGCTTCTCAAACGATGGCGCGGTATTGCGGCTCGTTATGCAAAAAATGCCGCCGCTCCATGGGAGCGGCGGCATTTTTTGCATATCACAGCGGCGCAGGGGCTGGCTATTTGGCTGCCGCCCCGGCTCTCAGGGGCTTGGCGCTGAGGAGCATCACCAGCCCCACAATGGCCAGCACCACAGGGATATAGCCCGCGTAGCCCACCAGCCGCGACAGCAGCCCAATGGGTACCCCGGCGTACAGCACAGCCTGTACAATCCGCAGTGCAAGATCGATGATCACGCCTAAGACGAAGAGCCTCACGCCCCTCTGCTCCTCCGGCGTGACCTCCATCCAGCCGGGACCCCTGTTCTGCTTGACGCCCGCAGGCTTCTGGGCCAGCAGCAGCAAAAAGCCGATGAGAGGCAGGATGCAGGAGCACAGCGTGAACAGGAACCAGAGCGCCCCGCCGGACAGGTACATGCCGGAATAGAGCGCCATGCAGGTGGCACCGACATCAATGGCCGCCCCAATCACCGCGAAGATAAAGCCGATGCTGCTTGCCGCGCTGGCCGCGCCATTCCGTCCACTGTATTGGAACATGCTGCGCACATAGATCAGCAGCATACAGGCGGCGAAGTAGCCCGCCACCGTC
Organism: uncultured Flavonifractor sp.; assembly: GCA_947649225.1. GTDB lineage: Bacteria > Bacillota > Clostridia > Oscillospirales > Oscillospiraceae > HGM12998. Next base: position 10,156 of record CANSQX010000028.1, on the reverse strand, counting down.
ACCACCACGTCGGAGACGGCAATCGCGGCCAGTCCGCCGCGCGCGGCAAGGGCCGTTATGGCCCCGGGGACGCACCGGATCACCGCGATGACCGCATAGGCGATCAGCGCGCCCAGGCCGCACTTCCGGGCCAGCGCCGGATCCGCGGCCGCCTTGACCATCAGGCTGACCAGGCCGCCGACCGCCACGGCGCCCAGGCCGATCAGAAAGACGCCGCCCACCAGTACCAGCCCCGCCCCGATGAGAATGACCGGGCAGAAGAAGAGAATCAGCAGGCCGATGATGATATAGAGCAGTCCCTTAACGCTCATACCGGCTCCCCCCACATTTTGGTGATGGCTGATTATAACACAGCCGCTTTTCCGATACAATCTGCCGACTGCATAGTGTCCCGCCTTCTTGGACCGGCAGGACGGCTTCTGCCACGATTTTCTTTGCCTTCCCGCCCTATCTATGATATAATAAGCCGAAAACTGTGTAAACTGATGTTCAAAATGACAAACGCGCACACCCGTGCGGGAAAGGGGTCCACTTTGAACGAATTCGTCATCGCCACCGACTCGGCCGCCGACCTGAGCGCAGAGCTGGTGCAGGAGCTGGGGGTGGAGGTCTACTCCCTGTCCTTCACCATGGACGGCGTGACCCGGCACGACCGCCCCGACCAGTCCGAGCTGCCCGTCAAGACCTTTTACGACCGCCTGCGGGCGGGCAGTACCGCCACCACGGCCGCCGTCAATGTCAGCGATTTTACCGGCGGTCTCGCCCCCGCCCTGGAGGCGGGCCGGGACGTGCTGATTCTCTCCTTCTCCTCCGCCCTCTCGGCCACCTGCCAGTCGGCCCAGGTGGCCGCCCGGGAACTGCAGGAGGCCTACCCCGGCCGGAGGATCTATGTGGTGGACAGCCTGGCGGCCTCCCTGGGGGTGGGCCTGCTGCTGTGGCACGCCGCCCGGCTCCGGCGGTCCGGGGCGTCCATTGAGGACGTGCGGGACTGGCTGGAGGCCAACAAGCTCCACCTCTGCCACTGGTTTACGGTGGACGACCTCCATTTCCTCAAACGCGGGGGCCGGGTGTCGGCCGCCACCGCCGTACTGGGAACCATGCTGTCCATCAAGCCGGTGCTCCACGTGGACGACGGGGGGCGGCTCATCAAGGTGGGCACTGCCCGGGGCCGGGCGGCCTCCCTCCGGGCCCTGGTGGACCACATGGAGGAGACCGTCACCGACCCCTCCGCCGTCTTCCTCAGCCACGGGGACTGTGAGGAGGACGCCCTCCAGGTGGCGGAGGACGTGAAGCGCCGCTTCGGCACGGAGCATGTGTACATCAACACCGTGGGCCCGGTGATCGGCGCCCACACCGGCCCGGGGGTGGTGGCCCTCTTCTTCCTGGGCCGCCAGCGCTGAGGCGCGGAAGGGAGCAAGGTATGGAGGAATTGAAGGAGCTCCGGCAGCGCATGGAGGAGGAGCGCCCCCAGCCGTGGAGCATGATGCCCGACATCGGCCTGTATATGGACCAGCTCATCTCCTATATGCCCCGGCAGCTGATCCACTACGGCGGGGGCGAGATGCTGACCTCCGCCATGGTCAACAACTATATCAAGGATGGGGTGCTCCCCCGGGCCGAGGGCAAGCGGTACGCCCGCACCCACCTGGCCTATCTTACCGCCATCTGCGCCCTCAAGCAGGTGCTGTCAGTGAAGGAGGCCCGCCTGCTGATCCAGTCGGGCGCGGCCGGGCGGGACAGCGAGACCACCTACGAGCACTTCCGCCAGGCCCTGGACGAGGCCCTCTCTGAGACCGCCCAGAGCCTGGACGGCGGGCAGGAGGCAGAGGAGCTGCCCCGGCTGGCCCTGGCGCTGGCCCTGCGCAGCTATGCCGATCAGCTGGCCTGCCGCCGGGTGCTGGACATTCTGGCCCAGCAGCAGCCCCAGGAGGAGCGGCCGGAGAAGAGTCACGGCCGCAGCAAAAAGGAGCCCCGCCGGGCAGAGAGGGAGTAGCGCTGTGGCAGAGACGATCAAATGGCTGGAGGTCACCCTGGAGAGCACGGCGGCCGGGCTGGACGCCCTGACCGCCCGGCTCACCGCCAACGGCGTCACCGGGCTGGTCATCGAGGACGAGGGAGACTTTCAGCGCTTTCTGGAGGAGAACCGCAAATACTGGGACTATGTGGACGAGGAACTGCTGGAGCGGATGAAGGGCGTGTGCCGGGTGAAGCTCTACGTCACCGACGACGGGGACGGCCGGGCCCAGCTGGCGCGCTGGCTGGAGGGCATTGAGGCCCCCTGCCGGACCGCCCCCCTGGGGGACGGCGACTGGGCCTACAGCTGGCAGAAGTACTACCAGCCCATGCCGGTGGGGGAGCGGCTCTACATCGTCCCCCAGTGGGAGCGGGAGGCCCCCGTCCCGGCGGGCCGCACGGCCCTCTACCTGAACCCCGGCCTCACCTTCGGCACCGGGAGCCACGCCTCCACCCAGCTGTGCCTGGGGGGCGTGGAGCGGTATGTCCGCCCCAGCGCGCCCGTGCTGGATTTGGGGTGCGGCAGCGGCATTCTGTCCCTCGCCGCCCTGGCCCTGGGGGCGTCGTCGGCAGTGGCCGTGGACATCGACCCCAAGGCCGTGGACGTGACCTATGAAAACGCCGCCCTCAACGGCATCGGCCGGGACCGCTGCACCGCCCTGGCCGGGGACGTGCTGGAGAGCCCCTCCCTGCGCCGGGAGCTGGCCCGGCAGCGGTATGCCCTGGTGCTGGCCAACATTGTGGCCGACGTGATCATCCCCCTGTCGGCCTGGGTCCGGGACTTTTCGGCCCCGGACGGGACCTTCCTGTGCTCCGGGATCATCGACACCCGGGCGGACGAGGTCCGCGCCGCCCTGGCGCACAATGGCCTGACCGTTCTGGAGCGCTGGGAACAGAACGGCTGGGTGGCCTTCGCCGCCCGGTTGGGCTGAGTGCCGTCAAAGAGGAGGGCAGAGCCCATGGGAAGCTGGGGGGCCGGACTTTTCTCCAATGATGATGCCTGCGACGTGCGGGACGGCTATCTCGAAAGGCTGCACTTCATGGAACCCCGCGCCGCAGAGGCGGAGATCCTTGCGGAATACGGCGGGGACCTGCCCGACTGCGGCCTGATCGCCCTGGCCGTAACCCAGTGGAGGCTGGGCCACCTGTCCCCCGGGGTGAAGGCGGCCGCCCAGGCGGCCATCCGCCGGGAGCTCCAGCTGTCCGGGACCGAGTGGAAGCCGGGGCTTGCGGCCCGGCGGCGGGCCGTGCTGGAGCGGGCGGCGGAGCAGCTGGAGCGGGACATGCCCCCGTCCAAAAAGCCGCCCCGGCCGTCCTGGGTGTGGAAGTGCCCCTGGTCCCCCGGGGATGTGCTCCAGTACCGCATCCGCTTTCCGGAGGCCGGATATGAGCACTGGCGCGGCGTCTATGTGCTGCTTCCCGTCGTGGCGGTTTCCACAACGCCGGAGGGGCGGCTCCCCTGCGAGCACCTGCTGGTGGGGCTCTGCCGCTGGTACGGGACCAGCCCGCCCGGGGCGGATGTCCTGGAGCGGCTCTCGGCGGAGGACCTCTCCGTCTTCACCTATCTGGGCGGCCGTACGGCCAGGACTATGCCCGTCCTCTTTCACAAAAATGACATCCAGGAAGCGGAGCTGCGCCCCGTCTGCCGGCTGGCCCCGGCGCTCCTGCGGGCATACTACGGTGAGGAGGCGGAGATCCCGCCGCCCAGCAACGGCCTGCTGGAGCGGGGGATCTATCTCACCCTCTCCCCGCCGGGCCTTGCCGCCCCGCCCGGGAGGTGAGCCCCTTGTTTTCCATGCCGGAGGCCCTCTATTTCTGCCGGTATTGGCCGGGGGAGGTGCGGCGGCTGTCCGGCCGGTCCGTCACCGCCGCCGTGTCGGATCTCATCCCGGGGAACCCGCAGAACACCCTGGTCCAAGTCCATCTGGCCGTACAGATGGATGGGGACATAGCCAGATCACCCGGCGCATCCCACCGCCGCCCTGTCCCGTCTGGAGGGACGCTGTCTCACCGAGTCCATCCACATCTGGTACTACGAGCGCGGCGGCGGGCGGGTGGACTGCCGCAACCCTCCGCTCCGTCTGGCGGTGACGGCGGCAGGGCTCCCCCGCTTCCCCGGGCCGGAGCAGGCCGCCGCGCTCCAACGCGCGCTGTACGGGGTCCTGTGGGCCTGGATTGCGTCCGGGCCCTTGGGGCCCGCCGAATGAGAAAGGAGATCCCCCATGCTGTTTGTTCACTACCCCAAGTGCACCACCTGCCGCAGGGCTGCGGCCTGGCTGGAGGCCCAGGACCTCTCCTGCGAGGCCCGGGACATCAAGGAGCACCGCCCCACCCGTGCGGAGCTGGCCGCCTGGCACGCCGCCAGCGGCCTGCCCCTCAAGCGGTTTTTCAACACCAGCGGCCTGCAATACAAGGCCCTGGGCCTGAAGGACAAGCTCCCCGCCATGAGCGAGGCGGAGCAGCTGGATCTGCTGGCCACCGACGGGATGCTGGTCAAGCGCCCCATTCTGGTGGACGGGGACACCGTGCTGGTGGGCTTCAAGGAGGCCGAGTGGGCGGACGCCCTGACCGGCCGCTGAGAACCTGTATGCACAACAGCGGGGACCGGCTCAAGAGAGCCGGTCCCCGTTTTTCGCTGCTTTGCGCCCCGTCACCGGGCAAAGCTGCCCCGGCGCTCCGTCTGCTGCACGTAGTCGGGCAGAGGCTTTTTCACCAGGTGCTCCTCCAGCCAGTCCAGGGTGTCCTGGAAGACCTCCTCCCGGTTGATCTCATTGAGCATCTCGTGCCGCCCGTCGGGGTAGAGCTTGATGGCCACCTCCCGCACGCCGTTGTAGCGCAGGATGCTGTAGACCCGGCGCACCCCTTCGCCCTCCTCGCCCACCGGGTCCTTGTCCCCGGAGAAGAGGTAGACCGGCACAAAGGAGTCCATCTTCCGCAGATTGTCCGGGAGGGAGAGAAACTCCATCCCCTTGAAGATGTCCCGGTACATGCCGATGGTGGGCAGGAAATTGCACAGAGGGTCGGCCAGATAGGCGTCCACCACCGCCTCGTCCCGGGAGATCCAGTCGGCGGTGGTCCGGTTGGGCTTGAAGCGGGCGTTGTAGGCCCCCACCGAGAACTTGTTCAGGAAGGCGCTGTGGGCCCGGCTCCCCTTGAGCTTCCCCAGGATGGAGGAGGCCACGTTGCCCAGGGAGATGACGCCGGGGGCCTCCTGCCCGGTGCCCGAGAGGATGCAGCCGTCCACGGTGCCCGAGTACTCGATGAGATAGCCCCGGGCCACAAAGGAGCCCATGGAGTGCCCCATGAGGAAGTAGGGGACCCCCGGGAACCGCTCCCCCGTATCCAGGCGCAGGGTGTGGGTGTCCTTTAGTATGTAGCGCCAGCCGTCCTTTTCGGCAAAAAAGCCGTACTCCTCGGGGCCGGCGGCCGTCCTGCCGTGGCCCAGGTGGTCGTGGCCCACCACCGCATAGCCGTGGGCCGTGAGGAACCGGGCGAAGGCGTCATACCGGGCAATGTACTCCGAGATGCCGTGGACCAGCTGGACCACCGCCTTGGGCTCCCCCTCCGGGGGCAGCCACTCTACGGCGTGGACCTGGTGGATCCCGTCGGTGGAGGGAAAGGTAAACCCCCGGACGCGGGATGCGGGCTCAGACATGGAAATCCGCTCCTTACATGGTGAAAGATACTGTAAGTTTAGCCCAACCTGCCCGCATCCGTCAAGAGCGAATCGGGCCCGATCCCAGAATTGCGTCCTTTTCCCCGTCCGGCCGCGCTACGCCGGGCCAACGGGCGCCTCCTGGAGGGAAACCTGGACGCTCTGATTGCGGACCCTCTGCATGCCCACCTCCCGGAAGCCCATGGCCGCGTGGAATTTGAGGCTGGCCTCGTTATAGGGGATGGTATCGATCTCCGCCGTGACAAAGGGGACCCCTGCGTCCCCCGCCCGGCGGAACACCGCCTCATAGAGCCGCCTGCCGACGCCCCGGCCCCGGCAGGGCCCGTCGATGACCACCCGGTCGATATAGAGAAACGTCTGATAGTGCCGGCTGAACCACAGGTAATTCTCACTGCCGTACCACGCCGCACCCTCCCGGAGGGCGATCAGAAAGGCCGCCGGCACGCCGTCCGCCTCCGCCACCAGCAGCAGCTCCGCGCCTGCGGCAAACTGGCGGAGCCTGGCCTCGTCCATGGGGGACAGCACCTCCACATTTTCTTCATTGACGCGCAGGATGAAGGGGTAATCCCTCTCCTCCGCCCTTCTGATTGAAATCCTCGCATCTGTCATCGGACCGGCACCTCATCCTTCCTGCGAGCGGGACGGATCAGGCTCCGCCCGATCCGCGCTCTTTCCTTTGCGGGTAAAATCTGCTATGATTGTACTACCTGCCGGACATTCCTGCAAGAGGGCTGCGGCAGAAAAACGCATTGCCATTTTTCGAGCTGCGTGATAGAATGGGGCAAACCGCAGAAAAGAGGGGGCTTCCCGATGACCATGGAGGAGGCTATGCGGCAGCGCCACACAGTCCGCCGCTACACGGACCGCAGCCTTCCGCCGGAGATCACGGCGCAGCTCACGGACCGGATTCAGGCCCACAACCGGACCCACGGGCTCCATATGGCCCTGGTGACGGGGAGCGGGGATGCCTTCGGCCCCCTTCTCCGGCTGGTCCTGGCCAAGGGGGTCCGGAATTACGTGCTTCTGGCAGGGCCGGACCTGCCGGATACGGAGGAGAAGCTGGGGTACTGCGGCGCGGACGTGATGCTCTTTGCCCAGACCCTGGGGCTCAGCTCCCGGTGGGTGGGGGGCACCTTCAGCCGGAGGGGCGTCCAGCGGCATACGGACGCCGGGAGGGTGTCCGGCTTGCTCGCCCTGGGCTACGGCGCCGTCCAGGGCGTTCCCCACAAATCCAAAACCCCGGCGGAGATCAGCCGCTACGAGGGGACGGCCCCCGGCTGGTTCACCCGTGGGGTGGAGGCCGTCCTCCTGGCCCCCACCGCCCTGAACAGGCAGGCCTTTACCATCCGGGGCGCGGGGAACCAGGTGTCCATGACCTGTGACAGCGGCGCTTTCTCGGGCGTGGACCTGGGGATCGGCAAATATCACTTTGAGCTGGGCGCGGGCACGGACCAGTTCCGGTGGATCTGACCCTATCACGCACAGGTAAGGAGAAATTGCCATGTCCAAGACGCTGGTATTAGCGGAAAAGCCCTCGGTGGGCCGGGAAATCGCCCGGGTGCTGGGGTGCAAAAAATCCGGCGAGGGGTATCTGGAGGGGGACCGCTATGTGGTCACCTGGGCCCTGGGCCACCTGGTGGAACTGGCCCCGCCGGAGGACTACGACAAGGCGTGGGCCAAGTGGGATATGCTCGCCCTGCCCATGCTGCCCGAGAAGATGAAAACCGTGGTCATCAAGGAGAGCGGCCGCCAGTTCCGGGCGGTGCAGGCCCTCATGCGCCGGGGAGACATCGCCGATCTGGTGATTGCCACCGACGCGGGGCGGGAGGGGGAGCTGGTGGCCCGGTGGATCATGGAGAAGGCGGGGTGGAAGAAGCCCGCCAGGCGGCTGTGGATCTCCTCCCAGACCGACAAGGCCATCCGGGAGGGCTTCGCCAGCTTAAAGCCCGCCGCCGGGTACGACAACCTGTTCCGCTCGGCCCGGGCCCGCTCGGAGGCCGACTGGCTGGTGGGCCTCAACGTGACCCGGGCCCTCACCTGCAAGCACAACGCCCAGCTCTCTGCCGGGCGGGTCCAGACCCCCACCCTGGCCCTCATCGTGGACCGGGAGGAGGAGATCAAAACGTTCGTCCCCAAGGAGTTTTACACCCTGTCGATAAAAACCCCCGGCTTTTCGGCCACCTGGCGGGACAAAAAGGGCCAGGCCCGCACCTTCGACCGGGAAAAGGCGGAGGCCCTGGCCGCCGCCCTCGCGGGCAAGACCGGCGTGCTCGCCGGGGTGAAGCGGACCTATAAGCAGACCCCGCCCCCGGCGGCCTACGACCTGACTGAGCTCCAGCGGGACGCCAACAAAAAGTACGCCTACTCCGCCAAGGAGACCCTGTCCCTCATGCAGTCCCTGTACGAGGTCCACAAGGTGCTCACCTACCCCCGCACCGACTCCCGCTACATTTCGGACGACGTGGTCCCCACCCTGCCCGAGCGGCTGCGTAGCGTGATGATCGACGAATACAAGCCCCTGGCCCAGGAGATTTTGCGGAAAAAGCCCCTGCAAACCCGGTTTTTGGTCAACAACGCCAAGGTCACCGACCACCACGCCATCATCCCCACCGAGGAGCAGGCGGACCTGTGGCGGCTGTCCGGGCCGGAGCGCAACATCTATGACCTGGTGGTCCGCCGGTTTCTGGCGGTGCTGCTGCCCCCCTTCGAGTATGAGGAGACCCGCCTCACCCTCACCGTGGACGGGGAGACCTTCACCGCCCGGGGCAAGATCGTAAAAAACCAGGGCTGGCGGGCGGCCTACTCCCGCTTTACCCTGGAGGACGAGGAGGAGGGGGACGAGGACGATCGGGAGCAGTCCCTCCCCGCTCTGCGGCAGGGGGACAGGGTGCAGATCCAGTCCGCCAGGGTGAATTGCGGGAAAACCGCGCCTCCCAAGCGGTACACGGAGGCCACCCTCCTCTCCGCCATGGAGCACCCCGCCGCCCAGGTCTCCGACAAGGAGCAGGGCCGGATTCTGGAGGAGACCGGCGGCCTGGGCACTCCGGCCACCCGGGCCGACATCATCGAAAAGCTCTTCTCCGCCTTCTACGTGGAGCGCCGGGGCAAGGAGCTGGTCCCCACCTCCAAGGGGGTCCAGGTGGTGGGGCTGGCCCCCGCCGACCTGCGCTCGGCCCGGCTCACCGCCCAGTGGGAGAAGCGTCTGGGGGACATCGCCCAGGGGAAGGAGCAGGAGAAGCAGTTCGTGGACGAGATGCGGCGGTTCGCCGCCCGGCTGGTGGGGGAGGTCAAGGCCAGCGGCGCCTCCTACCGCCACGACAATGTGAGCCGGGAGAAGTGCCCCGACTGCGGCAAATTCCTCCTGAACGTCCAGGGCAAGCGGGGGAAAATGCTGGTCTGCCCCGACCGGGAATGCGGCTATCGCCGCAGCGTCACCCAGACCACCAACGCCCGCTGCCCCAACTGCCACAAGAAGATGGAGCTCCGGGGCGAGGGGGAGAACCAGCTCTTCGCCTGCGTCTGCGGCTACCGGGAGCGCCTCTCCGACTTCAAGAAGCGCCGGGAGACCCGGTCCGCCGGCAAGGGGGATGTGCGCCGCTACCTCCAGCAGCAGGAGCAAAAGGCGACGCCGGGCAGCTCCGCCATGGCCGAGCAGCTGAAAAAGTGGCTGGAGCAGAATCAGTAGCCCGCCGGGATTTTCACACAAGGTTCGGGCCGCCCTGTTCAAAGGGCGGTGGAGTCCGGGGCAACGTCCCGGCGGGTCTGGGCGGCGCCCAACCTTCCATCGTTCCAAAGGGGGGGAATCGCGATGGAGTTTCGCATTTTTTCCACAGCCGAGCTGGAGTATCTGCTCCGCATCGCCCTGGCGGCGGTGTGCGGCGGGGCCATCGGCTTCGAGCGGGAGCGGCGCTTCAAGAGCGCGGGCATCCGCACCCATCTGATCGTGGCCCTCTCGGCCGCCCTCATGATGGTGATCTCCAAATACGGCTTTTTCGACGTGGCCGGCACCGCCGCCGGGCTCAACCTGGATGTGTCCCGGGTGGCCGCCGGGGTGGTCTCCGCCATCGGCTTTCTGGGCGCGGGGGTGATCTTCTTCCGTAAGGACACGGTGAGCGGCATCACCACCGCCGCGGGTCTCTGGGCCACAGTGGGGGTGGGCATCGCCATGGGGGCGGGGCTCTACTTCACCTCCGCCGCCGTCACCATCCTGATTGTGGTCCTCCAGGTGACGCTCCACCGCCGCACCCCGCTGGTCAAGCCCCAGAAGCTGGGCACCGCCGTGCTGCGGGTCACGGACTCCGGCGACGGCGGCGCATCCATCTTCCACCGGCTGGAGCGCCTGTCCCAGCATATCGACAGCGTGGAGCTGCTGCGGCTGGGGGACAATCAGCTGGAAATCCGCTGCGAGGTTCTCTTCCCCCCCGACTACACCACCGCCGACCTTCTGCGCACCCTGGGGGAGTACCC
>CANSQX010000027.1 GCA_947649225.1 uncultured Flavonifractor sp. | reverse complement strand
CTGCACAGCTATCTGAAAGCCAACTGCCGGGGGCGGGCGGGGACCGTCAAGGGGCAGACGCTGGAGAAAATCCTGCGCATCAGCGGGAACGAGCTGCGCCGCCAGGTGAACCGCCTGCGGCGGCAGGGGGTTCCCATCGCCAGCAGCCGGGACGGCTACTTTTACGCGGTGACCGCCGGAGAGGTCTACGCCTCCATCCGCCAGCTCCGGCGCATGGAGTGCGGTTTGGAGGCCGCCATCCGGGGTTTGGAAGGGGCGCTGGATGGCTTTGGAGGGGCTCCCGCGCAGGCCCAGCGCAGCGGGCTGCGTGGGGAAAGGAGGAGCGACGAAGCGAGCGAGCTTTTGCCGAAAGGCGGAAGCGAGCAGGCGGAGTCCGCGACGACGTGAACAGTTTCCACAGCTGGGTGGGCGGGAAGAAGCTGCTGCGGGAGGAGGTGGTCCGGCGCTTTCCGCCCGGCTGCCGGCGCTACGTGGAGGTCTTCGGGGGCGGCGGCTGGGTGCTCTTCCATAAAAATCCCGGTGGGGACGAGGAGGTCTACAACGACTTCAACGGCCTGCTGGTCAACCTGTACCGCTGCGTTCGGGAGAAGCCGGATTTGCTGATCCGCGCGCTGGAGTTTGTCCTCAACGCCCGGGAGGATTTCGACCGCATCCGGCGGATTTTGGGCGCCGGGCCGCGGGCCACCGCCGTCCAAAGGGCCGCGTGGTTTTATCAGATCATCTGCCAGAGCTACGGCTCCGGCCTCACCAGCTTCGCCGGCCGTCCCGCCGATATGTGGGCCAAATTCCCGCTCATCCGGCAGGCCCACCACCGGCTGCGGAGGGGGGTGATCGAGCACCAGGATTTCGGACGGCTGATCCCCCACTACGACCGCCCGGACACCTTCTTCTACCTGGACCCGCCCTACCACGAGACCGAGGGGTACTACCAGAATATTGGCGAAGCGGGCTTCACGGAGGCCGATCATATCCGGCTGCGGGACCTCCTGCTGGCCCCGGATTTCCAGGGGAAATTTTTGCTGTCCTACAACGACGACGGCTTCATCCGCGGGCTGTACGACGCGCCCGGCATCTGGATGGAGCCGGTGACCCGGCTGAACAATATGCGGCAGCGGTACGAGCCCAACTGCCAGTTTGCCGAGCTGTTCATCGCCAACTATGACATCCGGAACCGGCTGGAGCGGCAGTGTACGTTGTTTGATTCTATATCATAGGAGGAGGATTTTCGTGAAATTCACACAGGAAACCACAGAAAAAGGGCTGATAATTCCCACTTCGGCCCTGAAGATCAGCGGCGTGGGGGCGGCAGGGCAGGCGGAGCTCCACGTGCTGGAGGACGCCCTGGTGGTGCTGAAGGGGCGGATGACCGCCCTGGAGCTGCTGACCGCGGCCTACCAGCTCCATCAGCTTGCCACGGAGCTGTGCGGCCATCTGGCCAAAGCCTGCGGCTTCTGCACGGACTGCGGGGACGGCTGCCCCCTGGATACGCCGGAGTCTGAGCCGGAGGGTCAGGGCCTTCGCAGCGTGCCGCCCGAGCTGCTGGAGATGTTCCGGGCCGGCAATCTCTGCCTGGGTGCGCTGGAGGAGCGCATTTTGATCGGAGGCGTGGTCTATGGAGGCTGACGGCCTCCGGGGGCCGCTGCTGCGGGGGCCTACTTTCTCCGTTTGGAGAAAGTAGCAAAGAGAAACCAGGGCTGCGGCCCTGGACCCGGAGCCGGGCGGCGGTGGGCTTTTCGGAAGACTCCATGATCGGCAGTAGTTACTCGCCGGTTCGGTTGTTGCTTGTCGTGACTAACGGCGGCCCCAGGCCGCCCTTCGAGCGATTGTTACCCTGCAAAACTTGATAGTAGAAGCGTTTTAATCGGTGCGGTCAATGCCGCCACGGACTGCCATGCACCGTGTGGATGGCTTTGGGGTTGAGTCGGTGCGGTGTCATTCGCATCCCTGCCCTTCGTAGGGGCGCACATTGTGCGCCCGCCGTCCACCGCCGCACTGTGTCATCCGCGCCCTTTCGGGCGCCCAGAGTTGTCCGCGTGAGCGCCTCCCTTCGGGCGGAGTCTCCTAGGGTTTGGGTTCCGACTCCGTAAGAGGTGCGGAAACTGTAGCCTGCGAAAAGCCATCAGCGCGGGCAGCTCCGCCGCCACAGCACAGCACCATCAAGTTCGCATAAGACCTCCCCCACGCGACACCGGGTCCAGGGCGGAGCCCTGGTCCTTCTTTTCCCCCTTTCTTCGAGAAGAAAGGGGGCCCCGGCCGGGTAGGCTCGCCCCGCCGCGCAGGCGCGTCCCTTCGGGGGGATGCCCCCAGAAAAGAGAAAGCAGTGATGATCATGACGATTTCCTGGTACACCATCAACGATCTGCGGCAAACGCGCAGTAAAAACGGCGCTCCCGGCTGGCGTCTGAGCGAGTTCCGGCAGGCCCTTGCCGCCCTGCGGCAGTACAGCTCCCTGCCCGGCACGGGCGTCAAGGCGCTGGGGGTGAGCAGCGGGATGCAGGTGCTGGATCTGGTGCGCTGCCTGCCGCTGTTCCCGGACGACAAAACGGGCGCGGATGTGCTGACGGCCGATGCGTTCTCCCTGCCCCTGGGGCAGCGGGCGGAGGTCCAGGCAATGGCGGAGGCGTGCGTTTCCGCCTTAAAAATCCGCTGGTGTCTGGCGGATTCCTGCCTGCTGCCCGCCCCCGAGCCCATGCCGCCGGAGCTGGACGGGAGCTATCTATGGGGAGACACGCCGGGGAACCCGGCCTCCGCGCTCCGCAGCCTCTATGTGGGCGGGGTGGGCTGGATGGCTGCGGGGGAGTTCCGGCGGCGCTGCCCCAGGCCGGGGCCCGGCTATTTCCGGTATCCCCTGGTGCTGAACTGCCGGGCGGACGGTGTGACGGCGGACGGGCGCTTCCTTCCGCTGGAGCTCTCCCCCTGGGAGTTCAGGCGTCTGGAGCGCCGCACCCTCGCCCGCCTGCGCCGGCGCGGAAAGGAGGTGGTGTGCAGCTGAAACTACCCCCGCAGAACAACAATAATAAGGAGGAAGATGACCCATGAAACGAGCAGCGGCTTTATGCGCCCTGGCGCTGATCACGGCGCTGGCCCCCGCCGCCCTGGCGGCGGATGCGGCTTGGGACCCCCATGCGAACCCAGCACAGCGGTTCGCATGGGGAGAGGAGGAGCAAGGAAGCGGAGTGAAGCCCTGCCTACAGGCAGGGCTGAACGGTGCGGACTTTGCGACGACGAGCTATCCCACTTCGGTAACCCGGAGCGGAGACGGCACGGAGATCCGCAAAATCTATGACCTCTCCCCGGAGGACGATCCGGCGGGCATCCCACGCTCCGGCTTCGAGCAGGAGGGGTTCCGCAACACTCTCACGGACCTGCTGCGGCAGGAGGCCCCGGAGCTTGAGTCGCGCGCCCACACGGAGACGGTCTCCCTGGAGAGTCCGCGCAAAGACATGGAATCGGTGCTGGCTCTGCTGCCCCAGGAGCGGGCATTTACCACGGAGGACGGCCTCACCGGCACCCTGAGCCTCAAGCTGGACACTGTGCGGGTGGAGCCCGCGGGGTACTGCAGCGCGGAGCGGGAGGTCTCCGCCGCCCGGACCTACCCCAACCTGGCGGGTCAGGACGCCTCGTACATCCCCAAGACCATCCAGGAGAATGGCCGCACCCTGACCCTCCAGAGCGTGCAGTGGCTGGCAGACAACTCCGCCAGTGTGGATGGCTATGCCCTGGGGGACCGCTTCACCGCCTCCGCCCTTTACACCGGCACAGCCTCCAGTAGCTACGTCACCGGGTACACCGTCACGGCGGACTACACCGGCACCGTGAGCCGGATTGCCCTGAACAAAGTGCGCTATGTGGCCGTTTTTGAGGGCGTTCCGCTGGCCCCGGAGCCCGTGATCACCACGGAACCGGACCGCACCTTCCGCTGGGCCTACGTGCTGATTCCCGTGGGCGCCATCGCGGCGGCGGGCGGAGGCATCGGACTGGCGCTGCTCCTGAAGCGCCGGAATGAGTGTGAGGAGGAGTCGGAATGAAGAAGCTGCTGACCGCCCTGCTGTCCCTGGGCCTGCTGGCCGCGCTGGTCCACCCGGCCCATGCGCTGGAGTACGGAATTGACGCCCCGGCGGGGGCCAATTACGGCAAAGCCACCTCCATCGCCGTGCCCCGGACCCCGGACGGCGGCGCGGCGAAAAACGAGGATGTGAGCAAAAACGCCGCGCTGATCCCGCCGGAGTTCGGGAGCCCCACCAGTAATCTGCCGGGCAGCGGCCTCCCCCTCACCCCGGATCTGGCCCCCGGATACCAGGCGGCCGGGACGGTGCCGGCCGGAGGCGTGGCCGCCCAGCTCCCGCCCGATGCCGGGGCGGTGTTCGTGCCGGGGGCGTCCGAGGTCACCGCCTCCACGAGCCCCAACTCCCTGCCCGTCTCCGCCGCCGGTTACACGGAGATTACTTCGGATCTTTACTACGCCGCCGGGCATCTGGGCACCCTGAACATCCCGGCCATCGGCCTGACAGTGAAGGTCTACCAGGGGACGGACAGCGCCGCGCTGGCAAAGGGCGCGGGGCATTTTTCGGACACTTCCATATGGAACGGCACAGTCGCTCTGGCGGGCCACAACCGGGGCGTGACAAACCATTTCGGGCAAATTCACACGCTGAATGTGGGCGATCAAATGACTCTGACCACCAAGCTGGGCGCCCGGACTTACGCGGTCACCAGCGTGGAAAAAGTGGAGGAGACGGACCGGAGCGGCCTGGCGGCATCCGGGGAAAACCGGCTGGTCCTCTACACCTGCGTACGGGATCAGAGAGCCTGGCGCTGGTGCGTGACGGCAAGCGAAATTGTGTAATCTGCTTGGTTTTGGACCCATGCTTTCTCCCTTTTCACGCTCTGTTTTTGCTGGACTTCGGGACCTCTTTGCAGTATGTTGTGAGTACCAAAAAATGTGAAGGAGGCAGTTCAGAGATGAAAAAAGGGAAGGAAATCGCGCTGGTTACGGCGGGGATTTTGGCGGGTACATTTGCAATCGGCCCCATGGCAAACGCGGCGGCGGGCCTGCTGGCGGAGCCGTCCACGCAGACATTTTATGTGGACGGAACCAAGGTGAATTTGGAAGCCTACGCTATCAACGGACGCAATTACGTGCAGCTCCGGGACGTGGGCCGGGCGGTGGATTTCAGCGTGAGCTATAACGCCGCGGACAACAGCGTCCACATCGACAGCGACACACCCTATGCGGAGGATGATCCCATGTCTGCCCCGGCAGGCGGAGCAATCCCGGTGCCGCAGTCGGACGAACCCTTCCGGCCTGTGGAGGGTGACGTGGTGCTGTTGGACGACGGAACCACCTTCATGGTGACGAAAGCCAAACCGGAGGAGCCGCCCTTACCTACCCCCACCTGCGACTGGAGCCAGTTCCCGGAGCTGGAGCTGCCGGAGGCCGAAACGAGGACCTGGACGGCGGGAAAGGTGGCCGGAACGGTGGCGATCCGCAACTTCTACGAGACGCGCCGGATGCAGTACACCCTGTACAATGCCTCCTCCACATGCCCGGAGCTGTGGGAAAACGGAACGCTGAAACGCAGCTCCAAGGGAAACCCCATCTTCCATCTGAAGCTGGCGATTATGGAGGAGGGCGGCGTCCAGCCCTTCTGGCCCTGGCGGGCGGAACAGCTGACCCAGGTTTTTTACTCCGCGCCCATGGCGCGATACGCGGTCTCCGCATGGGATTACTACAAGGACGGGCAGTTTTTGTACACAAAATACAGTATTCAAACGAAGTAAAACAGACAGTAAAAAGGGCCCGAACAGGGCCCTTTTTTGCTGCAAAATTGAAAGGAGAAATTCAGCTTGAAACGCATGATCAGCATGATTTTCGCACTGGCTTTGGCGTTGTCCGCGCTCCCGCTGGCCGCTCTGGCGGCGGGCACCCCGGAGGAGGCTATGGGCGAGGTCAACATCTATTCCGGCGGCTATTCCATGCAGTATTTGGCCGTGAATGGGCAGGTTCAGACCCAGTCCTATACCTACTTTTTGGACCCTGACGCGGAGACCGGCGCGGTCAAGGAGATCCCGGCATACTGTGTCAACCCGAATCTCTACGGCGTGCCCCAGACCGTGGCGGAGGGCGAGAGCATCCGCTATCTGGCGGAGGAAAAAGCCAGCGATCCCAAGGTGGTGGGCATCATCGCCAACAGCTACCCCCACCGCAACCTGGATGAGCTCCATCTGGACAATCTGCATCAGGCATTTTATGCGGCTAAAATTGCCCTCTGGTGCTACTTAATCCCCAGCTGGGACATCTCCAAAGTGACGGTCAATCCCTCCCTTTCCGGCGCGGAACGGGACCGGGCCGAGCGCATCAAGGCCGCCGCCGTGGACATTTACACCCGCGGCATGACCTGGGCGCGGGTGCCCCAGCCCCAGCTCACCGCCGTGCCGGACGAGGACACCGCCTACCCGGTGACCGTCAATGGCGCGGCGTATTTGCAGCAGATTTTTACGGTAACATCGGACACCTGGGTCAACAAATATGCGGTCTCTATTTCGTTCCAGAATGCCGATGACGTGCCCGACGGAACCCGCATTGTGGACATGGATAATCAGGACATTACGGTGCTCCATGTGACAGCTGACGGAGGTGTTTATGAGGGCCAGTTTAAGGTGCTGTACCCCGCCGGAAGCGTGGAGGGAAAGGCCGGCAGCATCCAGCTCTCTCTGGTGGCGGATGTGTACAAATACGAGGTTTTCTACGCGCTCTGCCAGGAGACAAACAAGTATGGAAACCTCCAGAAATACCTCTGCGATACCGATCCCATCACCAGTCTGACCCGTACCGCTGTCAGCAATTTTACCGCAGATTCCGACGATCCCCCGCCCTCCGGGACCAGCCTGCGCATCGTGAAATATGCCGCCGGAACCACGAAGGCCCTGCAAGGGGCCAGCTTTGAGGTGGTGGACCCCTCCGGGGAGAGTATCGGCATTTACACCACCGGGCGGGACGGGACGATTACCATTCCGCTGAAAATTGCGGGCAATTATACCGTCTACGAGCGCACTCCGCCCAAGGGCTATCTGCTGTCTGAGGAGCCCGCGCAAAATGTCACGGTCCGTGCGGGCCAGACGGCGGAGCTGCACTACCACAATGAGCCTTACGGCGATCTGCGGATTGAGAAAATCGACGCCGGGAGCGGCTATGGTTTGTCCGGCGCACGGGTGCAGATTCAGCACATTGAGAGCGGTGAAATCTACACGGCGGAGACCGGGACCGGTGGTTCCGCGCAGTTTACCGGCCTCAAGCCGGGAGCATATGAAATCCGCGAAATTGCCGCTCCGGAGGGCTGGAAGCTGGACCCCAACACCTACACCACCACGGTGATTACGGGCGAATGCGCCACCTACACGCTGAAAAATGAGGCCATGCCCAGCCTGCGGATTATCAAATATGACGCGGTAACCCATAAGCGTCTGCCCAGCATTTCCTTTGAGATTTTCCGCGATGCGCAGTCCCTGGGATGCTACGAAACCGACGCATTAGGCGAAATTTTCCTGCCCAACTGTGAGCCCGGAACCTACCGCGTGGAGGAGCGGGAAACGGACCAGTCTCACGTCATCAATTCTACGCCCCAGGAGGTAGAACTGACCACCGGCAGCGGCGTTGTGGAGCTCTACTTTTTCAACGCTCAGAAGCCAGGGATGCGGCTGGTAAAGGTGGACAGCACGGACCCCTCCAGGGTCATTCCCAACGTCCGGTTTGAGATTTCCCAGGTGGGCGGCAGCTATAAAAACGAATTTGTAACGGACCAGAACGGTGAAATTGACCTCTCCGAGCTGGAGCCGGGGGCCTATCAGGTCCGCGAGCTGGAGGCCCCGAAGGGGTATCTGATGGACGACGCCGTGCGCACGATTCAGCTCAATCCCAACGAAACAGCGGAGTTTGTGTTTACGAACACGCCTCTGCCCGCCCTCCGGCTGGTCAAGCTGAGCTCGGACGGTTCGCGTTTGAAGGGCGTCACCTTCCGCATCGCTAAAATCGAGGACGGAAGCCATTATCTGGACCGCACCACCGATGAAAATGGCGAGATTAACATCTCCAATTTGGAGCCCGGCGTGTATTCGGTTAAAGAAACTGCCACTGTTTCCGGTCACATTCTGGATGTGCGGGAGCACCATGTGGAACTGTTCCCCGGCCAGACCAGCAGCATCACCATTGAGAATCAGAAGCGGCCTAATCTCGTTGTTTATAAGCATGACGCGGACACCGGAGAGCCGGTTCCCAACACTGTTTTTCAGGTTAAAGCGGCGGATGGGCACTCGGTGGATGAGATGAAAACGGACGCTTCCGGTAAGGCCGTGCTGGAAAATCTGCTTCCGGGTGTGTATGAAGTAAGCGAAAAATCCGTACCTGCACCGTATCTCAACGACGCGGAACCGCAGCTCGTAACCCTCTACGCCAACCGGACGCACACAGTCTATTTTCAGAACCATAAGCGCCCCACCTTGACGATCAACAAGGTGGACAGCGTGACGGGGAGCCCGATTAAGGGAGCCAAATTTGAGGTCTGGTACGGCTCCAACGACACCGATACCGGAGAATTGAACAGTCTGGGCGCCTATTTCAGCGATGAAAACGGCCAGATTGTGATTGAAAATCTGCGGGATGGTTGGTATCAGGTGACGGAGCTGGAGCCCGCCGCAGGCTTCACCATCAAGCAGCCCGCCACTCAGAAGTTCTACATCAAGGGCGGCGAGAGCAAGACGATCCAGTTTGAAAATGTGCCCTTGAACGCGATTTGCGTTGAGAAATATGACAGCGTGACGGGCGAGGCGCTGCCCGGATGCACCTTTGAATTGAAGTATCTGGGTGGGACATCCGGCACCGGCGGCACCACCATCGGCACGAAAGTCACCGGTAAAAACGGCACCGCCATGTGGACGGGGCTCAAACCTGGAACCTATATTTTACATGAGTTAGACCCCGCCGACGGCTACTCCATCATCCAGTCCTCCGAGACCATTCTCCTTGCGGACAGCGGGGAGCAAAGTGTGGTCACAGTCCGCTTTGCCAACGCCCCGGACGGGGCGCTGCTGATCCGGAAAGTCTGCGCTACCAACCCCAGCGTCACCCTGCAAAATGCGGAGTTCAAAGTGGCCTATGCGGACGGCACTCTGATTGGCGACTCGAACGGCATTTTCAGAACAGATGAGCACGGAGAAATCCGCATTTCCGGCCTGAAACCCGGCAAAAGTGTTGTGGTAACAGAGACAAAAGCGCCTGCCGGATTCCTCATTGATACCCAGTCCCAAACCATTCAAATAAAAGAGGGGAAAACGGTTTCCTTGACCTTCAAGAACCAGCCGAAGGGCCAATTGATTATCCAGAAACGGGACAGCGAGACCAACAAGCCTCTCTCCGGCGCGGAGTTCCGCATTACCACCGCAGGCTGCGAAGTGGGGCTGGACGGGGTGATTGGCACCTCTACATTGACCCAGAATGGAATTTTTGTGACTGATTCGCAGGGCGAAATCAAGATCACCAATCTGGTTCCGGGCGCATATGTGGTCAATGAAATCAAAGCTCCGGACGGCTATGTGATCGACACGCCCAGCACCAATGTTGTTATTGGGCAGGGCGGAGATACCCAGGTTGTCGTAATCAAAAATTCCAAGGCCGGTACGCTGATCATTGATAAGCGGGATTCTCTCACCGGAAAGCCACTGGAGGGCGTCACCTTTAAGGTCACGACTTCTACCGGCGAATTTGTCCCGGACGCCAATGGGCAGCTCTCCAGCAACGGCATCTATGTGACAGACAAGGAGGGAAAAATCACCATCAACGGCGTGGTTGGGACGCTGGTTGTGACGGAAACGGCCACCATTCCCGGCTACACCATCGACGAGGCCGCCCGGACGCAGACTGTTGTGGTGAATCCCAACGACACCCAAACGCTATATTTTACAAACACCCCCAGCACCACACTTGTGATCGAGAAGTACATCGAGGGCACCACCACCCCGCTGAAAGGCGTCACTTTTTTGGTGACAGACAGCTCCGGCGAAGTGGCAGGCGGCAGCAATGGCGCGTTCATCACCGACGAAAATGGACGCATCGTGATCGACAATCTGGAGCCCGGAACTACCGTCACCGCACGGGAGGTAAAAACGCTGGAGGGCTTCATCCTTGATACCACGCCCAAGTCCATCAAAATCAAGGCCGGAGAGGTTCAAACGCTCCGATTTTACAACCAAAAGCAGGGTACAATCGTCATCAAAAAGCTGGATAAACAGACTGGAAAACCGCTGGCGGGCGTGGAGTTCCAGATCACCTATGCGGACGGCAGCTATCTGGACGATGACTATGGACATCTTTCCAGTAAGGGACTCTATACCACGGATCGGAACGGCGAAATCCGCATTTCCGGCGTGGTTGGGACGCTGGTTATCACGGAGACCAAGCCTCTCCCCGGCTATGTCATGGATACGGAAACCCGTACTCAGACCGTCAAAGTCAACCCCGCAGATACTCAGATAATCACATTTTATAACACACGGATCGGCGGTGTGGAGATCATCAAAGTGAACGAAAATGACCACACTCAGCGCATCCCTAACGTCACCTTTGAGATCAGAAAGATGGACGGCGGACTGGTGAAAACCGTGACCACAGACGCCAGAGGCCGGGTCTGTCAGGAGCTGGACGCGGGGCATTATTACGCCGTGGAAATTGACTGCCCGAAGGAGTTTAAATTGGACAACACGCCCCATTATTTTGAGGTGAAGGACGGTGAAACCACCACCCTGACGGTCACAAATCAACCCTTCTCCGGCATCCTTCTGCATAAGGTGGACAGCGCCACCGGCAAGGGGATCTATGGCGCGGTTTTCCTGCTGTATGACAGCAGCATGAATCCCGTGGACCAGTTCACCACCGATCAGAACGGCTATGCCTATATCGACACCCTGGAGCTCTCCGGCAGGGTCTATCTCCGTGAGCTGGAAAACGCGGGTTATCTGGTGGATACCCAGCTCAAAACCGTCTATGTGAAGCCAGGCGAAACCACCGAAATCACATGGAAAAACGCCCCCATCACCGCACAGATTCAGGTTGTAAAAACCTCCGCCAGCTATAACAGTATGAACGGCTGGGCGGCGGGAACGCCCCTGCCCGGCGCCGTGTTTGAGGTCTATGATCGGGCAAACAACCTGGTAGACACCATCCAGACGGACAAAAACGGGCTGGCGGTCTCCAAGCCCCTGCCCCTGGGCCGCTACACAGTGAAGGAGGCCAAGGCCCCGGAATTTTACGCCCTGGACGCCACGCCCATGGAGGCGGAGCTGGAATTTTCCGGCCAGATTGTCCGGCTGGCCATGACCGACGAAAGCCTGTACACCAACGTCTCCATCGCCAAGCGCGGCTACGCCCAGGTCATGCCCGGCCAGCAGATCCGCTACGACTTTTCCAATATCGGCAACAATTCCACCGTCCCCCTGACCTCCTTTTTCTGGCGGGATACCCTGCCCGCCCAGGCGGTGCGGCTGGACAGAATCGTCACCGGCACCTACAACGCAGCCGACAGCTATAAGGTGGTCTACCGCACCAACCTCAGCGGGAACGTCTGGCGCACTACGTACGACAATCTGGACACCCGGCAGAACCGGGTGCTGGACGCCTCCCCCGCTGCCCTGGGGCTGGCCTCCAACGAGTACGTCACCGAGTTTATGGCGGTCTTCGGGGTGGTCCCCGCCAGCTTCCGGCAGGTGGAGGCCCCCCAGGTCCACGGCACCGTCTACGCCTGGCTGGCCGGGGGAACCCAGTTCGCCAACCGGGCCGACGTGGGCGGCATCTACAACGATCAGTGGATCATGGCCGTGGACCGCTGGGTCACCAGCGTCTACGCCAAGCCCGTCCCCCTGCCCCGCACGGGGTATTGATACTTTTTCTTGAAAGACGTAAGGGCCCTGTGGGTCAAAAGTATCCAAAAAGAACTTTCGTATTGCTTATCAACTGAAATGCGTAAAATGCAGGAGGACCGCCCCGCGGGGCGGTCCTCCCCGTATCTGGAGGGATCTGCATGACATCGAAAAAAATCCTGCGTATCCTGCTTCTGAGCACGGCCCTGGCGCTGGCCCTCTGTGTCCCCGCCCTGGCTGCCAACAGCGACGTGTCCAGCGTCATTCAGGACACCTGGACCGCCGCCGCGGGGCAGATCAAGACGGTGGTCAACACCGTGGTCTTCCCCGCCCTGGCCCTGATTCTCACCGTGGCCTTCTTCGGCAAAGTCGCGCTCGCATACTTTGACTGTGCGCCCGTAGCGGCGATGTAATCATTCTGGATTTGGCAGCCCAGCGGGCAAAAGCTCAATGACCCGTCATCACCCGGCTTACCTGAGAGGGAAACTTCATAGGGGAACATAGCATTCCGGGGAACCCATAAGTTGGGCAGTTGTCAGCCCACGACTGAATGGGGAGATGAAACAGATAATATGAGGATAAAAGCCAAACTGCCTGAAGCGCAGTCCGAGAGGTCTATATAGGGACTATGGCGTAAGACAGCTATTGCCATACCGCACAGCCGCAATATGGTAGTCGAGTATATGCGGGAGAGCTTCTGTGCGGCTCAACTCCGTATGGAGATAAAGGGCGGAGACGCTATCCGACAATTATCTATGCCATGATTACTTCGCTAAACGGGGATTGCCTAACCCGGAACGCCCATGAGGGCTATGCGTAGACCCGCAAGGGGACAAATTTCAAGGTGCAAAAAGCCAAGAAAGATGACGCTGAATATCCGGTATGGCAACGGAGCCGCCATAGTAGTCCGGGCGCGGGAAAGCCGCGTACATGGCGAAGGGCGGCAGCTTGTTAGCTTAACAACTGAGAAAGGAAGGTGTGTGATACACCATGAGAAATCCAATCAATTTGTTGAGCAGTTTGCAGATCCACAGCAGCGACAGGTCATATACCTTTGGGCGGCTCTACCGCAATCTTTATAACCCGGAGCTGTTCGCGCTGGCCTATCAGAATATCTATGCCAGCCAGGGCAATATGACAAAAGGCACCGATGGCAAAACCATCGACGCAATGAGCCTGAATCGCATTGAGGGCATCATTGCCAGCCTGAAAGACGAGAGCTATCAGCCACAGCCATCAAGAAGAACCTGTATCCCCAAGAAAAACGGGAAAATGCGTCCGCTGGGCATCCCATCCTTTGACGATAAGTTGGTGCAGGAATGTATCCGGCTGCTGCTGGAAGCGGTCTATGAGGGCAGTTTTTTGAAAACATCCCATGGGTTCCGCCCTGACCATAGCTGCCACACAGCATTAAGTCAAGTACAGACCTGTTTTACCGGCGTGAAATGGTTTGTTGAGGGAGATATCAAAGGCTTCTTTGACAATATTGACCATGAAGTCATGGTGGGTATTTTAGCGGAACGCATTAAGGACGAACGCTTTCTCCGCCTGATACGCAAGTTCCTCAAGGCGGGATATCTGGAGGACTGGAGGTATCATAATACCTACAGCGGAACGCCGCAGGGTGGTATCATCAGCCCTATCCTCGCAAATATTTATCTGGACAAATTGGACGGATATATAGAGGGCTTGAAAAAGCAATTTGACAGCGGCAAAGGGCGTGCGGCCCTCCCGGCAGCTACCAAGCTGGAAAAGAAACGCGGAGCATTGGCGAAAAAGCTTCGCGACGCGACTACAGAAGAAGAACAGGACATACTGGCAGCCCAAATCCGAGCGTTGGACAGGGAAAAGCTGGCCATACTGCATTCCGACCCATTCGATGCAAACTACAGGCGTCTGCAATATGTGCGCTATGCCGATGATTTCCTGATTGGGGTAATTGGCAGCAAGGCGGACGCGCTGGCAATCAAAAAGCAGGTGGGTGAGTATTTGTCTGGCGCACTCAAATTGGAGCTATCCGATGAAAAGACGCTGGTCACCCATTCCGCAAAGCGGGCCAGATTTCTGGGGTACGATATTTATGTCCGGCACACCAATGTGGCGAAACGGGATAAAACCGGGCGGCTCAGCCGTGTTTTAAACGGGAAAGTCTGCCTGGAACTGCCCAGTGAAATCATGCGGAAAAAACTGCTGGACTATGGCGCAATGACCATCGAAACCACAGTATACGGCAAGGAAAACTGGAAGCCGAAGGCGCGGTACTACCTCAAAGATAATGATGACCTTGAAATCCTAAACCAGTATAACAGCGAAATCCGCGGCTTCCGAAACTATTACCGCATCGCCAATAATTCCTCCCATGCCAGCTCGTTCGGCTACATTATGCAGTACAGTATGTTCAAAACCTTTGCGGCAAAATACCGCACTTCCATGCCGAAGATAATTCGCCGTCTCCGCATTGGAAAACATTTTGGGGTACATTTCACAGACAAAAAGGGCAAGAAGAAAACCCGGCTTTTCTATCAGGATGGGTTTGCGAGAATGCCCATGCAAAAGTCCAATACTGTCGATAAACTCCCCAATACCGTGATGTATTCCAGCAAAACCAGTTTGATGGACAGGCTGTCCGCACGGCAATGCGAGCTGTGCGGCAACATTGACGTGGACATTGAAATGCACCATGTCAGGAAGCTCAAAGACTTGAAAGGCAAACATAATTGGGAGCGCTTTATGATCGCGAGAAATCGCAAGACTTTGGCGCTCTGTGCCGGCTGTCACAGGAAATTGCACAACGGCAAACTGAATTAACAAGTGGGGAGCCGTGTACGCCGAGAGGTGTAAGCACGGTTCCGAGGCGAGTATTTGGAAACCTGCCGCAGAAATGCGGTAAGGCGCTGGGTACTTAGCCTACATAAAAAACATGGCCAGTTTGAGTGGACGGGGCCGGTGATCCTCTTCGCCTGCCTGATCTTTACCCTCACCGCGCCCCTGTACATCTGGAATATCGTCGGGATTTAGGAGAGGTAATACAGACGAATAAGGCCCTTGCGCAGACAGGCCGGGAGGTCCAGCTTGCGCACTTTTCCGTCCCGGAATGCGATCACAGCGATACTGCCGGTGCGGCTCCGGAACAGTCCGCGGCCGAATTTATTGTGGATGACCTCCGCGCCGGGGATGAAATCCTTTTCCCAGACCGCTATCTGATCCGCTGTGGGCGTATCCGCCGGATTCCGTTCGGGCTCCGGCTCGGGCCTGGGCTCCTCGCCCAGAAGCTGGGAGATGAAGGTGGAGCCCGCCCCGGACGGCTCTCCGAATTTGTTCTCCCAACACAGCAGCTCTAATTGCCGCCTGGCGCGGGTGGCCCCCACGTAGAACAGCCGCCGCTCCGCCTCCAGCGCCGCCCGGTCCGCCTCGGTATGGGGCGACGGGTCCGCCGGGAACACCCCGTCCTGCACATCAATTAAAATCACCCGGTCGTACTCCAGCCCCTTGCTGGCGTGGATGGTGGAGAGCACGAAGGGACAGCCCGGCTGGCGGTTGGGGCCCTCCGCGGCCTCCTTTAACTCCCGCAGACGCAGGAGGAAGGGCCCGGTCTCCGGGGTCTGGTTGGCCAGGGACAGCAGGATGTCCAGCTTGGAGGTGTCCGCGTGCTGCTCCTTCAAATAGTCCCCGTAGCCCATGTACCGCACCAGCCGCTGGATGGAGGCGAAGCTGGTGAGCCGGAGCAGCTTGGAGAAGTGGGTTTGCAGGGCCTTCACCTTCCCGAGCTGCCAGCCGGACAGGCCGCCGCTCTCCAAAAGGGCCTCGAAAACCGTCTGGTCCTCCCGCTTGCCCCGCAGCAGATTGGCCAGCAGCGCCTTCTTCACCTTCAAGTCCAGCTTGTAATAAAAGCGGAGAAAAAGCTCCCGGTTTCCGTCGTCAAAGGCAAATTCCAGCATATCTGTGAGGTCCCGCACGATGGGGCTGGTAAAAAAGAAGCCCTCCCGCTGGCGGCAGGCGTAGGGCACGCCCTTCTGCTCCAGCAGGTCCATGAGGGGCAGGGCGCTGTCGTTATTCCGGTAGAGTACGGCGGTGGGGACCGCGCAGTTTTGGGCCACCTTTAGTAAATAGTTGTACTGCCGGTTGTAGTCCGCCAGCACAATTTTGCGGATGGGCTCCCCCTGGGGGCTTTGGGCGTCCGCGTGCATATGCTTGGGAATGCGGCTCTCGTTCCGCTGGATGAAGGCGTCCGCCCGGTCCACAATGGCGTGGGTGGAGCGGTAGTTGGTCTCCATCCGCAGGACCTGTGCGCCGGGGAACACCTGGTCAAACTCCAGCAGCGCCTGGGGCCACGCCGCCCGGAAGCCGTAGATGCTCTGGTCCTCGTCCCCCACCATGAAGAGATTGCGGCTCTTCGCCGCCAGCTGGCGGAGGATGGCGTGCTGGATTTTGGAGGTGTCCTGGGCCTCGTCCACACAGAGGTAGGGCCAGCGGCGCTGGAAGTGGTCCAGGATGTCCGGGTACTGGCGGAAAATCCGGTGGGCAAAGACCATCTGATCGTCGTAGTCCATGAGCCGGCTGCGGCGCAGAAAGTCCTGGTATTCAAAGTAGACCGCCGGGAAGTCCATGCCGTCCACGGTGTGGGCGTGGATCTCCGCCTCGGTGAGCATCATGTTTTTGCAGTAGGTGATGTGGGTGCGGGCGTCCTTCACCTGGAGCTCGCTGGGGTAGGAGGAGCCCGTCCGGGCCAGCAGCTCCCGCACCACGCCGTTGAGCTTTCCCTCGTCCTCCGCCAGGGCGAAGGGGGTGGTCCCCTTCCGGCGGGCGTAGTGCCCGATGACCAGCGCGCACAGGCCGTTGATGGTGCGGAAGGTCAGCTTTGCGGCGTGCTCCTCCCCGAACCGGGCGGTGAAGCGCTCCCCCATGTCCTTCGTCGCTGCCTTGGTGTACGTGACGGTAAGAATGTTCGCCGGACGGATATGCTTGCAGTAGAGCATATAGCCCAGGCGGGCCACCAGCACCGTGGTCTTGCCGCTCCCCGGCACCGCCAGCAGCAGCACCGGGCCCTCCGTGGCCTGCACCGCCGCCTCCTGCTGGGGGTTGAGCGCAATCTGAAACCGCCGCTTCCATTCCGAAAAGGTCATGGGCCCGCCTCACATCCATCAGAAAAATCAGCACAAGTGTACCACAATTCCGGCGCCGGTGCAAAAAGTTTTCGCCCGCCTTTTTCAAAAGGCGGCGGGGTCCAGGGGCGGCGCCCCTGGCGGGTTTGGGCGGAGCCCAACTATCATTCGTTCCGTCTAATTTCTTCATCTGGAAGTGATAGATCAAATGCTTGACTGGGGCGATCTCTCATCCGCCATGATGGATCATCTGGCGGAGTGGTTCTACGGTCAGATCATCGGCTTTTTAGGCAACTTTTTCGCGGTCATGGGCCAGGGCAGCGTGGATCTTTTCGGTCTGAGCTGGGTCCAGGCCGTGGTCCGGTTCTTCGGGCAGCTGGGCTGGGCCCTGTTCGGGGTGAGCCTGGTGGTGTCCTGCTTCGAGTCCGGCATCGAGTATTCCGCGGGCCGGGGCAATCTCCGGCAGACCGCCCTCAACGCCCTGAAGGGCTTTTTCGCGGTCAGCCTCTTTACCACGGTGCCCATCCGGCTCTATGCCCTGTCCGTGTCTCTCCAGGCGTCCTTCGCCGCGGAGATCACCGGCCTGGGCAGCGCGCCGGACTACACTCTGGCGGAGCTGGGCCAGGCGGTCCTCCAGGATCTGACCAGCGCGGGCTCCCTGGCCGGGCTGCTGGAGCAGGCCCACTTCGGGCCCCTCACCATCACCAGCGGCTTCATGGTCATCTTCTGCCTGATTCTCATGGCCTACGCCGTGCTCAAGGTGTTTTTCGCGGAGCTCAAGCGGGGCGGCATCCTGCTCGTCCAGATCGCCGTGGGGAGCCTCTATATGTTCAGCGTCCCGCAGGGCTACACCGATGGCTTCACCCAGTGGATGAAGCAGGTGCTCGGCCTGTGCCTCACCGCCTTTCTCCAGTCCACCGTCCTGACGGCGGGGCTGATGGTGTTCGGGAACCACCCGCTCCTGGGCCTGGGACTCATGCTCTCCGCCGGGGAGGTCCCCCGCATCGCCGGCGCCTTCGGGCTGGACACCTCCACTAAGGCCAGCCTCTCCAGCGCCGTCTATACGGTCCAGTCCGCCGTCAACACCACCAGAACGGTGGCCGGCGCAATCAAATAATCATTTACGAGGTGAAAATGAATGCTTACTATGGGCAGCTTGTTTTGATGGGATCGGCGGCTTTCCGCTGGCGGCGGTACGGAACGGCATCACCCCCGTCTGGGCCAGCGAGATCGAAGGCTTTCCCATCGCGGTGACGAAACGCCATTTCCCCCATATGCTCCACGTCGGGGATATCACAAAACTGAAGGGGGCAGAGCTGCCGCCGGTGGATATCATCTGCGGCGGCTCCCCCCTGTCAGGATCTGTCAATCGCCGGGGCGCGGGCCGGATTATCCGGCTCCCGCTCCGGCCTGTTTATGGACCAGATCAGAATCATCACGGAGATGAGAGAGGAGGAAAAGCGGCGTGGACGGTCAGGTATCGCTGTTCGGCCCAGATTTGCCGTGTGGGAGAACGTTGTCGGGGTCTACTCCAGCGGCAGGCCCCCCGGCTCGGATTTTCAGGCGGTCCTCGAGGCGTTCGTTCGGATGGAAGAACCACAGGCTGATGGTTTTAGACCTGCGTCCGGGCGCTGGGAATATGCTGGGGCCGTGCTGGGAGTACGATCCTCCCTGGCTTGGGTCACCTGGAACGCTGAACACTTCGGAGTCCCCCAAAGGCGGCGCAGAATCTTCCTTGTCGCGGATTTTGCTGCCTACTGTGCCCCGCAAATACTATTTAAGCCGGAGAGCCTGCCTGGGTATTCTGCGGCGTGCGCGGCAGCGGGGCAAACCGCTTCCGGAAAAGCTGGAACGGGCGCTGAAGATTCAGGCGGGGCTGATACCCGCTGAACCGCTGTCCCCGGACGGTGCGGCGGGCTTCTGCGCTGGGGCCTCGCCCACGGCGGGGAGCACCGGCTGGCAGGAGGAGGTGTCTCCCACACTGAAAGCGGCTTCCGGCGGAAATATGATGCCCTCAGTCCTCTGCCTGAACGACCAGGGCGGGGCGCGGATGGATGTGAGCGGGGAGATTTCCGGAACCCTTCGGGCTCAGGAGCACGGGCACCAGCCCCTGCTCTTTGAAAACCACGGCATCGCGGGCCGTTACCGGGGGCCGCTCGAGGTGGCCCCCACCCTGGCCGCCAGAATCGGGACAGGGGGCAACAACGCCCCCATTGTCTCCCAGGATACGGAATATCCGGTGTTCAGCCGCCAGCGGGTGGACAAATTTCAGGAGGATGAAATTACGTCCACACAGAGTGCCCGGCAATATAAGGACACAACAGACCTGGTTCTGACAGACACAGCCGGGCTGGACTGCCGGAACGGCAAAGAGAACGGCGATTTGTACGGCACGCTCCAGGCCAGCGGCTCCGGGCAGTCCCTGAATTCCGTCCACCCCATTCGGACCGGGCTCCTGCTGCGCCGCCTGCATCCCACCGAGGCCGAGAGGTTACAGGGATTTCCAGATGATTGGACCAAACTGCCCGGCGCGTCGGACAGCGCACGGTTTCGAGGGCTCGGCAACAGTGTCTCGGTGCCCTGCGTAGAGCATCTGATGCAGGGGATCGCCCTGGCCCTGCGCGCCCCGCCGGAGCTTTGTTGGTTTCGCTTCCTTTCGGAGTAAATCCTTGTTGGTCCTGGTGATGGCTTTGGACGCGCCGGTGCGGTATACTTGGCCTGCAAATGCAGAAGAAGGGAGAATCGCCCATGGATGAGGTAAAAAATCTGTGTGCGCCCATCCCAGCCGCCCTCCACGCCCGCGTCCGGGCGGAACAGGAAAGGGCGGGGCTGACCCTGGGGGCGTACATGACGGAGCTGCTCACCAAATTTTTTGAAGGAGGAGAACACACCATGGAACCCATGCGAACGATGGCCTTTCAGATCCCGGAGGACCTGTTTCAGCGGCTCAAACAGTACCTGTCCGCCGAGTCGGCGCGGACCGGGAAGAAGCTGAGCCAGAAGGACTTCGTGCTCGGCCTGCTCCAGCGGGCGCTGGACGAGGCGGAGGCCGCAAAAACCGTTGACAACAGGGATTGATGCCGGTATAATAGATACAGAAAGGGTACCGTACAAACGGTCAGCCCCTCAAGACAACCAACTTAAGTTGACCGTCCGGGTTGCAGCCGGGCGGTCAACACGCATTTGGGGAGATGTAGAGCATCATCACAAGGATGATGGCAACACACACCAAAAAGCGAAAGGCTTGCGCCCAACGCCCGTTTCCCATCCGCATCACCTCCCTTCTCAGGGAAGTGGCTGATCGCCTCTGTACGGTACCCTGTCCCTTGCGGGACAGCCTCATTATACCGGACGCCAGAAATAATGTCAAATTCCGCCGCCCATTCGTGGGCGGCTTTTTGCATTTCAGGGGGGAATTTTATGTTCATTTACCCGGACAATCTGAAAGCAAAGCCGATGCTGTGGCTTTGGACCCTGCGGGACATGGCGGTGATCGGGGCGGGACTGGTGCTCTCGGTCCTGGCGCTGGTGCAGTGGGGGTTTGCACCCCTGCTGGTGCTCACCGTCCTGTACGGCTTCCTCTCCATCCGGGTGGAGGAGGCCAGCATTTTGGATTTCCTGCGGCACGCCGCCTGCTTTTTGTTCCTGAAACAGCAGTATTTCGAGTGGAGGGAGCCAGTTTGACGAAAAAACAGAAAAAGGAGCTGCGGGAGCTCCAGTCCACCCGGCAGCTCATGGGCATCAGCCAGCTCACCGGACACGGCCTGCACACGGCCGCCGGGGAGCTGGCTTTCTTTCTGGTGCAGCCGGACAACCTGTCCGTGCTGTCCGAGGAGGGCGTCCGGAGCCGGGTGGTGGCCCTGACCAACCTCCTGCGGGGGCTTGAGGAGGTGCGGCTCATGGCCCTGGACTCCCGGGAGTCCTTCCAGAACAACAAGCGCCACTACCAGGCCCGGCTGGAGCAGGAGGAGCTGCCCGCCATCCGGGAACTCCTCCGCTGTGACTGCGGCCACCTGGATGAGATCCAGTCTGCCACCGCCTCCGCGCGGGAGTTCGCCCTGGTTTTCCGGCTGGACAAGGGGGGCGAGGATGCCGCCGGCCTGCTGCCCCGGCTGGAGAAGCGCATCCGGGACCAGGGGTTCCGGGTCCGGCCGGCGGAAAGTCAGGACATGATGCGCCTGCTGGCGGTCTACTACGCCCAGGACACCGTCACGGAATTTTTTGACGATATCGACGGGGAGAGGTGGGCGGAGCATGGCTAAACAAGTACGGAAAAAGAAAAAATCCCCCGCCGCGGCGAAGCCCGTGCCTGAGCCCCGTCCCAAGGACTTTCTGGATATGATTGCCCCCGCCGCCGTGAAGTTCAACACGGACCACTTCATCCTGGGCGGCGCTTATCACACGGTGCTGGCTCTGCGGGGCTACCCCACCAGCACCGGGGAGCTGGCCCTGCTGCGGCACCTGGGGGAGAAAAATGGCGTCACCCTCAGCGTCGATTTCCGCCGGGTCACGCCCGCGGAGGAGAAGGCCATCCTCCACAACGCCGCCAACAAGAACCGCATGAACCGGAGCAATTCCAGCGACATGAAGCAGAGCGTCACGGCGGAGGCCAACCTCCAGGACGTGGCCGCCCTCATCACCGCCATGCACCGCAGCCGGGAGCCCCTGGTCCACTGCGCCGTCTATCTGGACCTGGCCGCGGAGGAGCCGGAGGGACTGAAAACCCTGCGGGACGAGGTGATCGCGGAGCTGACCCGGTCCAAGCTGGGGACGGACCGCCTCCTTCTGCGCCAGCGGGAGGGGTTTCTCACCGCCAACCCCGCCGGGCATAACGCCTTCGGGAGCCAGTTTGAGCGGGTGCTCCCCGCCTCCTCCGCCGCCAACCTCTTCTTTTTCAACTACTCCGGCAAAACCGATCCCCAGGGGTTTTACATCGGGAAGGACAAGTACGGCAGCAGCGTCATTGTGGACCTGGACCGCCGGGCGGGGGACAAAACCAACGCCAGCACTCTGATTCTGGGCAACTCCGGCCAGGGCAAGAGTTATTTGCTCAAGCTGCTGATCTGCAACCTGCTGGAGTCCGGGAAAAGCGTGATCTGCCTGGACCCGGAGCACGAGCTGGCCGAGCTGTGCGCCAATCTGGGCGGCTGTTTTTTGGACCTGATGGGCGGGCAGTCCCGCATCAACCCCCTGGAGCCCAAGCTGTGGGACCCGGAGGGCGGCGACAGCTCCGGGGAGCCCGCCGCCTTCCGGCAGGGCGCCCGCCTGAGCCAGCACGTCTCCTTTTTGAAGGACTTTTTTCTGGCCTATAAAACCTTCAGCCGCCCCCAGGCGGACGCCATCGAGCTGATGCTGGAACGGCTGTACAAAAAGTGGGGCCTCAACAACCACACGGACTTTCCGTCCATGCGCCCCAAGGATTTTCCCGTTCTCTCCGATCTGTACGCCGTCATTGAGGACGCCTACCGGAACTATGATCGAGAGGAAAACCCGCTGTACCCGCGGGAGCTGCTCCAGGAGGTTTTATTGGGCCTCCACTCCATGTGCCTGGGGGCGGAGAGCAAATTCTTCAACGGGCACACCAACATCACCTCCAGCCGTTTCCTGGTGTTCGGGGTGAAGGGGGCCGTCCAGGCCGGGGGCAGCGTGCAGAACGCCCTGCTCTTCAACGTGCTGTCCTATCTCAGCGACAGGCTGCTGACCCAGGGCAGCACGGCGGCGGTGCTGGATGAGCTCTACCTGTTCCTGTCCAACCCCACCGCCATCTCCTACCTCCGCAGCTTCATGAAGCGGGTGCGCAAGAAGGAGTCGGCGGTGGTCCTAAGCTCTCAGAATCTGGAGGATTTCACCCTACCCGGCATCGCGGAGCTCACCCGGCCCCTGTTCTCCATCCCCGCACACCAGTTTTTGTTCAATGCCGGCAGCGTGGACCGGCGGTTCTACATGGACAACCTCCAGCTGGAGGAGTCCGAGTTTGAGCTGACCCGCAGCGCCCAGCGGGGCGTCTGCCTCTACAAGTGCGGCAGTGAGCGGTATCTCCTGGAGGTCCACGCCCCGCCCCACAAGGAAGCCCTCTTCGGAAAGGCGGGCGGGCGGTGACCAGGCCGAGCAGGGCCGTCTTTTTCTATCTTTCTATAGAGAGGAAGAATTTCAATTGAACGTGGTCTCATACGGCGTCGGGATGAACTCGACCGCCATGATCATCGGGATGTACCGCAGAGGCATCCCGATTGACCTGATCCTCTTTGCCGACCCTGGGGCGGAGCAGCCCTACACCTACGACTACCTGCCCATTATGAACGACTGGCTGATCCGCCATGGACTGCCGGAAATCAGGACGGTCACCTATACCGATAAAAACGGGGAGCGCCTGACTTTGGAGCAGGAGTGCCTGCGCTCCGGGACGCTGCCCGCCATCGCCTACGGCTACAAAAAGTGCTCCCTCAAGCACAAAATCCAGCCCCAGGAGAAGTTCTGCAACCACTACCCGCCCTGCCGGGAGGTCTGGGCCAGGGGTGAAAAGGTGTACAAGTACATCGGCTACGACGTGGGCGAAACCCAGCGAAAGGAAAACGCCAGGGAGAGCGATGAGGCCGACGCCAAGTACACCAAGGTCTACGCGCTCATGGACTGGGGCTGGATGCGGGAGGACTGCGCCGCCGCCATTCAGCAGGAGGGCCTGCCGCTGCCCGGCAAGTCCTCCTGCTTTTTCTGCCCCAGCATGAAGAGGCGGGAGATCCGCACCCTCTACCACCGGCATCGGGATCTCTATGACCGGGCCATCGCCATCGAGGACGGGGCCCGGCCTAACCTGACGTCAGTCAAGGGACTGGGCCGGAACTGGGCGTGGCGGGATTTCGTGGAGGCGGATTTGAATCAGGCCGCCCTGTGCTGGATGTTCCCGGAGGACGACCTGCCCTGCAATTGCCACGACGGCGGCTGAGAAAGGAGTGCAATCACAATGGATATCATCGAACTGGAGCAATGGAAGCCCTCGGCAGAAAATCCCCACAGGCTGGAGTACGTGGGCCAGCCCGTGGCGCAGGAGGTATTCGAGGAGCTGAAGCACCGGCTGGAGGGTATGGGATACCTCCCGGACGAGTATTTTCTCATGGACTCCCACTGGGAAAATGGCCGAGAGATTCCCAGGGATGCCGATATTTTCTGCACCACGGACTACGGCGCCAGCGAGGGCGTGTATCTGGATGTGTACCTCAAGTGGTATGACGAAAGCCAGAAAAAGAGCATCACCAAGAGCTTCATCACCGGAAAAACCCTGGGTGAGAACGGGAACGACCTGGACAGGATGTTCCTCATCTCCTCCGCCATCACGAAAGCCTTCCACGGTGACCACGCCGCCCACGCCCGGTATATGCAGATCGGCGGTGTGGAGGAGGATACCGGCGGCGCGGTGGTGCATCTGAGCCAGCGGGAGCAGAAGGCCGTCATCAGGGCGCTGGTGGAGCAGCGGGAGCGGCAGGAGCAGTCTATGTCCCAGACCGAGCAGCTCCTGCGCCGCATGACCGGCAGCATCACGGAATACGTCAACACGGTAGGGATGCGCCCCCTGCGGATGAGTGATTATGACAAGGCGGTGCTGGCGATTCGGGATGGAGAGATGGCAGCGTTCACCGAATGGTCTGCCAAGGTCCCTGACCAGGCAGACGCGCTGTTGGTGGAGGCGGCAGGCCGTCCGGGGGCCGTGGGGCGGAAAATGACGGAGCTGCTGATGCAAAACAGGTGCAATATTGACTATGCGGCGTACTGTGACGCCTGCAGGAGAGCTATTGATATCAACGATCCGGAGAAGGTTCTGTTCATGACAGCGCAGGCGCAGTCCTGTGTGGACGAGCTGGAGCTGTCCTTCTATGGTGAGATGGCCTCCTATGCCCATCTGGATCACGGCACTATTTCCAGGCAGATCATCAAGCAGTGCAATGAGGAGCAGATCGCTGCCGCGCCGTCCCGACTCCTGGAGCAGTTCGCCGCAGACAAAGACTTTCGCACATTATCCACTCTGGTGGAAAAGGGAATCTGCGGAGGCTCCAGCGCGGCGCGGACGCTCCATATGCTGACCTATGAGGGTCGAGACAGTTGGATCGCGGAGGAGCTTCTGGAAAAGCGGATGTGGGTGGACGTCAATGACTACAACGCGCTCCATGCCTGCGTCCAAAACGATGCCGTTGAGGTGTGCAAGCTGCTGCTGGACGGCGGCATAGACTTCGATGTCTACCAGCAGTGGGCAAAGAACCACCCTTGTGCCTGCCATGAGGAGACACTCCAGGCTCTGGCGGAGCACTGGGCGCTGCTGCAAAATGAGCATCACCAGAGCGAAGCGCCCCGGCAGGATGTCGGACCGGCGATGGGCGGTCCGGCCTTTGGATAGGGGGAGAAACTGGTGAGCACAGCGGCAGTGATAACCAGGGCGGCGGCGGTCCTGCTGGGGGACGAGCAGTCCCGAAGAATCATCGGATGGATCATCGCTGCACTGTTCGCGCCTGTCATCGTGGCGGCGGCGCTTCTCTGCACCCTGAGCGCCGGAGGAAACGCCGTGGAGCTCTGCTTCCAGAGCGGCCCCCTTCCGGCGGGCCTGCCGCCGGAGACGCAGACCGCCATCACGGAGATGCGTGCGCATTTCGCGGCGCTGGATTCCAGCATCGCAGAGCTCCAAGCGCAGATGGAGGACGGAGGCAGCCTGGACGCGGTGCGCGTCAAGGCGATTTTTTATGCGCTGTTTTCCGGCGGAGGCTGTCCGGAGGACGTTTGTCAGATTTTCGCGGGCTGCTTCGTTACCTACGAAACGCGCACCAGAACCGTCACTGCGGAGGACGCGGACGGAAACGAGATGGAGTCCACGGAGTCCTACAGGGTGGCGGTTCCGGTCACGGATCTCACCCTGGTATACCAGCGGTTCGGTGCGCTGCTGGACGTGGAAATCACCCCGCAGCAGCGAGAATGTGCGGACTCGGTGTATGAGCTCATCCGGGGCGGCGGGGGCAGCTCTGGCTGGACAGACGGGCCGTTCTCGGGCGCGGATGGCTTCTACTCCCCGTTGGGGGCGGGCTGGCAGACCGGGTCACGTCCGAATTTGGATACCGCATCTGCCCCTACCACGGGCGGGAGCTCCACTCCGGCCTGGACATGGCCGCGCCGGCGGGCACGCCCATCCGCGCCGCCCTGGGCGGGACGGTAGTCAAAAGCACCTTCCACAGCTCCTACGGCAACTACACCGTCATCGACCACGGCGGCGGTCTGACCACCGGCTACGCCCACCAGTCCCAGCGGCTGGTATCCGTGGGGGATACGGTGGAGGCCGGGGAGGTCATCGGCCTGGTGGGGTCCACCGGCAACTCCACCGGCGCGCACCTGCATCTGGAGGTGCGGCTCAACGGCACGCTCCAGAATCCCAGAAATTATCTGCCATGAATTGAGGAGGTATGGTACCGTGAGCAAATTCAACCTTCCCCTGGTGGCCGAGGGCCTCACCGCCTATGCCATCGAGCGGCAAAATGGTTATGAGAGGCATCAGCCGGAGGGCACTCCCACCTGGCAGGAACAGCGGCGGTTCTGGACGGATGCTGTCCTCCAGGGCATGGCAAGGCTGGATGGGCTGACGCCAGACCCTAGGCTGATGGAACGGTT
Organism: uncultured Flavonifractor sp.; assembly: GCA_947649225.1. Taxonomy (GTDB): domain Bacteria; phylum Bacillota; class Clostridia; order Oscillospirales; family Oscillospiraceae; genus HGM12998. Next base: position 927 of record CANSQX010000027.1, on the reverse strand, counting down.
CGACCTCGAGCTGGAGCAGGCCCGCGGCTGCTATTTTACTGTTCCGTCAGCGCCTCAGACGCAGAGGGACACGATCCGGGAGCTGCGGCGCTTCGCCGCCGCGCTGGAGGCCGCCGGCGATGACCGGCGGCGTCAGGTCAATGTGGTCAGGGAGCTTCTGGAGGATATGTCCCTCCAGCCTCACTGGTGGAGCGGAAGCGGCAGCGAGCTCGACCGCGCCTGTGACGAAGCAGATCGGGCGCTGGCACACATGACCGCCCAGATGCCGATCCGCTTTACCCGCATTCTCCTGGGCGGAGATGCCGGGCCGCACTGGGCAAGCGGTTTTGTCTCCGGCTCTGTCACGGATGCTGAGGCGGTCAAACAGACCGCCGTGTACCTGGAGGCGGTTCGGAATTACCCGGAGATCACGGATTGGCCCGCCCTCTGCACGGTCTATGTGGGGCGGGATCTGTCCTCCGCGCTGGGAACCGTGGACGCATCCGGCTTCGATTTGGAAATCATGAACCGGAGCGGGGACAGGTTCCTCCGGGAAGAAGGGGTTCGCTGCATCGCATCCAGCGAATTGCGGATACCCGCCGGAGAACACGTCCACATCTTAAAGGTAGAGCCAGGCAAAGCGCCGGAGCTGGTGGCAGTACCCAACACACTGGACGCGTACCAGGCGGAGGTGGGCGGGAACATCGAGGTGCTGGAGCTGGACGGCGGCGTCTGCCTGATCTGCAATGAGGCGGGCAAGCTGCTGGGCCTGCCCGTCAACCGCCAAGTGGGCAGCGATATCATCGCCGGAACCTTCCTGATCGCCGGTGATGCGGATGGCGCATTCTGCTCCCTTGCGGAGGCGGATGCCGCTCACTATGCGGAGGTGTTCGCACTGTCAACGCCAATCTGAAATTGTAAGAAAACGCCGAAGAAATTTTGTCATTT
>CANSQX010000026.1 GCA_947649225.1 uncultured Flavonifractor sp. | reverse complement strand
AAGCCCTCAAGATGAAAAACACACTGGAAATTCTGGACAACTACCTGGAACGGGCGGTGGCGGCAAACCTCAATATTGTGGATGTTTTGGACCATATCTTTGCGGAGGAAGCCAAACCCAAACGGAAACGGGCTTATGAGAAACAAAATTCAAACTACACTCCTTACACTTGCAGCGTTGGCTCCCCGCTCCATTGTTCCGCCCCCATCCCGTCTTGAGGGATAGGGAAGCAGTCGCTATCATGGAAAGTAAAGGGAAAAAGGAAGTAAAAAAGGGACGCCGCTGCGGTACAGTGGGTCATTCAAAGCCGGAGCGGTTCGGCCGGTACGGGAGCGGGCGGCGGAGCCCCGGACGCCGCCCGTCAGAGCTGTGAATGGGAGCGCATATATTCCGCCTTGACAGCATCGATCGTTTTTCCGCCGATCCCGACATTCGTGTCCGGCAGTTCCTTGATTGTGATTATAAAAAACTCCTGCGGCACGTGCATAATCTCGGACGCTGCTTCTGTCAGCCGCTGGATAAGGGCTTCTTTCTGTCCGTCAGAGAGAAAGCCGCTTTCAACCGTAATGTAGGGCATTTCTTTTCCCCTCCCGTTTTATCTGTAGGCGGAATCAGAGCTTCTCCCCGCCGCCTCCGGCGGCGTCCGGGCGCTCTGGTCCAGGTTCCGGTGCGCCCGAGCCGTCCAGATACGCCCGAAGGCGGAAGGCCAGGGCCAGGGAGAGCCGGGTATCGTAGTCCGTCAGGTCCAGCTGGGCCCCTGTGCAGATCTTTTGGATCCGGTAGGCTGCCGTGTTCCGATGGATCCCCAGCTGTCCGGCCAGTACCTTATAGTCACAGTTGCAGCGCAGAAAGGCCTGGATCAGGGACAGGCCGTCCCCGCCGCTGCGGGCGTCGCAGTCCGCCAGCCGGACATAGGCGTCCGGGTAGATAGACGGGAGGGACATCCGCTCCTCCAGCGCCCGGAAGCAGTGGAACAGCCAGCAGTCCTCGTAGTAGAGGACCCGGAAACCGGGCCGGATATGCCGGGCCGCCAGCTCTCGAGCCGCGCCGCACTGGATGGCCGCGTCATAGAGGCCGGTCAGACAGCGGAAGCCGCTGCTCACAAAGCACTGGTAAGAGAAGCTGCGCAGAGGCAGCCGCAGGGCATCCAAAAGGCTCTCCACCTGGGCGCGCTCCGGCCGCGCCGCCTGGGAGGCCAGCAGAATAAAAATGGTATGTTCCAGCAGGAAGGGCCGGATACCGGGACAGGACATGCGGATCAGGTTGCAGATGTAGGAGGGAGGCATATCCTCCCGGCCCTCCGGCTCCAGGTTGACCAGGAAAAAGGAGGCCTCCAGCGGCAGATCGATATACCGTAGGCGGTCCAGCAGGCGCTGATCCCCGGGCGGACAGCGGTTCTGGATCAGATCGGCCATCAGATACTCGTACATGTAGCCGCCCGCCTGGTCCAGGCGGGCGGCCTGGGCGAAGTAGAAGTCCAGATTCTGAAAAAAGCACTCCGCCAGGTCCAGATAGCCGCCGGAGGGCCTGTGCTCCCCGAAGAAGATGCAGGAGTAGGCCACCACCCGGCCCTCCTTGCAGTGCTTGCGGTAGGCGTTGTACTGATGCGAATCGCTGGCGGCCCGATCCAGAATGCAGCGGTCTGTGCGGTCCAGCCTGGACAGCATCCGCTTGCGCCGGAGGGTCTCCATGCGGTCGGGGGCGGTGTACCCCAGCTGAACCGCCGTCTCAAAGCCCGCGATGGACACAGTATGAGCCTTCGTGGAGGCGATCACCTGAAAGCCGGGGTCAAAGACCAGGGCGGGATAGGGGATCAGCGCACTGAGCCGCCCCACCAGCTCCGGAAGTCCGCAGCCGTCGAGAATCTCCCGGTGGCAGGCCCGGTCCCACCGGGTGAGCCGGGAGAAGAGCCGGATGATCTGATTCATCACGCCAATCAAGCTGTCCCCGTCCACCAGCAGGAGGTTGGAGGGCGGGAACCTGCCCAGCCGCCGCCGGAGCCCGGTGGTGTCCACCACCAGAAAGTGGTGGGCGCGCCGCACCTCCCCGGGCAGGGCCTCCCACTGCTCCGATGTGCAGCCATAGACACAGCTGTCCTCCAGCGGGGTGTCCGCCGCCCAGAAAAACACGCCGTCCAGCTGAAATTTCCGGAACTCCTCCGCCCAGAAGACAGGGTTCCGCCCTGCCAGCTCCCAGGCCACCACATCCAGCGTAACCGTCAAGCAATCACCTCCCGATCCAACCGTTTCCGGACCGCCGCAAGCTCACTGGGGGCGGGCGGCCAGGTCCTCCAGGCTCTGGCCCTTGAGGGCCCGCTCCAGCAGCGCGGGCAGCCGCTCCGGCGCGCAGGCAAAGCATGGGATGTCCATTGCAGCCACCCGCTGGGCGGTCTGGGCGTCATAGTAGGGCTTGCCCCCGTCGGCAATGGCCAGCAGGACAACCACCGTCACCCCAGCGCCCTTCAGCTCCTCCAGGCGGCGGAGCAGGGCGGCCCGGTTGCCCCCCTCGTCCAGATCGGAGATGAGAAAAAACAGGGTTTTGGACGGCGACTCCACCAGACCCTGGCAGTAGGCGATGGACTTGGCGATGTCGGTGCCGCCCCCCATCTGGAAGCCGAAGAGCAGGTCCACCGGGTCGGCGCACAGGGGCGTCAGGTCCATAATCTGAGTGTCAAAGGCCACTACGCTGGTCTTGACCGCCGGCATGGAGGCCAGCACGCAGGCCATCACCGAGGAATAGAGGATGGACTGCCCCATGGAGCCGCTCTGGTCGATATCCAGCACGATATGCCAGCGGTTCACCCGGCTGGAGCGGTCAAAGAACCACACCCGCTCCGGGATGATGGTCCGCAGCTCCGGATTGTAGTGGCGCAGGTTGCGGCGGATGGTGCAGGGGAAATCAATGGCGGACGCCGAGGGCAGGGGCGAGTGGGCCCGGCGGTTGAGGGCGGCCGTCACCGCCCGCCGCACGTCGCTCTCCAGCAGGCGGTTTAACTCCTCCACGATTTTGCGGATGAAAGTCCGGGCCGACTCCTTGGATTTTTTGGGGATCTGGTCCTTGAGCATCAGCAGGGTGGAGGCCAGGTTCAGGTCCGGCTCCAGTCCCTCCAGGAGCTCGGGCTCCAGCAGCAGCTGCTTGAGGCCCTTGCGCTCAATGGCGTCGTTCTGCACCACGGCTACAATCTCCGGGTCAAAGAGGGCGCGCAGATCCCCCAACCACTTGGAAATATGAGGAGAGGAGGGGCCCGTTCCCGCGCCCCGTCCGCCGCCGCTTTGAAAGCTCTCCCCCGGCCCGCCGTAGATGGCGGCCAGGGCGCCGTCCATCAGCAATTCCTCCTGGGACAGTGCCCCGCCCCCCATATGTTCAAAGGACTGCTGGGTCTCGGAGCCCAAAATCAGCCGCCAGCGGGAAAGCTGCTGCGTCTGTGTCACGATTGTTCCTCCCGTCTGTGGAATGGTGCCGGGACCGTCCGCCGGACCGGCGGACGCGGCCTTGGTCTCTCAAATATCGTCAAAGTCGAACTCGTCCAGGCTGTCCAGGACCGCCTGCTCGGCCGCGGTCACGTCGCTCCGCAGCACCTCGGCCGCCTGGGCGGGGGCGGCGCCCCAGATCTCCCCCAGATTTTCCGCAATATCGTTCTTCTCACTGGGGGAGAACCCGGCGAAAGCCCGGCGCAGAAAGACCAGCGCCCGGCGGAAGTCCGCCTCGTCCAGGCCGCTGAGGTAGCCGTCCAGATGCCGCCACAGGGACAGGCGTGCGATGAGGGCGTAGCGGTTTTTGCCCGCCAGGCCCTCGAACCACCCGGCCCCCAGCTCGGCGGGGACCCCGGGGGAGAGCCGCCGGGCCACCTCCCGGGCCAGCAGGTCCTCGTCCGCCGCCCCCCGCTCCAGCAGCACCGCCATGGCGAAGCCGGAGCAGCGGGTATTCAGGTCGTCCCGGTCGGAGATCTCCGCCAGCAGGGTCATCCAGCGGTCCTCCTCCAGAAAGTCGTGGCTGAGCTGGAGGGCGTTGAGCTGATCCATGGCCTTCGTCACCGCCAGGGCGGCCTTGGCGTCGCAGACACAGGCATCGGCCAGGGTCAGGCAGGCCCGCAGGTAGAGCTGCCGGATCAGCGGCGTCACCGGCGCGGGATCAAAGCGGCGCAGATCCCCGTAGCGCACCACCAGAGACAGGCGCTGGGCGGTCTCCGCCACGTCGCTCAGGGCCGCGGCGTCCACCGAGAGCCCCTGGAGGACCGACAGGGCGTGGGCCGCCGCCGCAGGCATCCCGCACAGGAAGGCATCCTGAAAGATGGCGGCGGCCTGGGCGATGGAGGCGCTGGCTTCGGCCCGCTCCTTCAGAGCAAAGGCGGCCGCCCCCTCCACGGTATCCCCCAGCAGGGCGGACTCCACGATCTCGATCTCCGTCTCGGGGGTCCAGCGCAGCTCCCAGAACTCCCCCCAGTTGGCCCCCTCCTGCCGGGAGGGCAGCAGGGTCCCGAAGCGGACCCCCAGCACCCGCAGGCGGTGGAGAAAGAAGGACCGGCGGAGATCCCCCAGGGCGGCCCGCTCCGATTGGACGTTCAGCTTCTCCCGGAGATCCAGGTCCAGCCGCTGGAGTCCGGCGGTGCGGTATTTCTCCAGGCGCAGCTCCTTCAGCTGCCGGTAGAAGTCCTCCTGGACCGAGGTGCGGCTGACCCCCTCGGGCAAAAAGCCGATTTTGGTGCCGATCTCGGTGTCCGCCGCGGCCACCGCCAGCTCGGAGAACTGCCCGTGGCCCATGGTGGCCACCGAGGCGTCCCGCAGGTCGGCCAGGGCGGGACAGCGGCTCCCCCTCATGTCTGCCAGGGTGCAGGCCAGGCGCACCGCCTCGATGACCTCGGCGGAGGAGACCAGGTTGCCCGCCCTCCGGTGGGCGGCGGCCAGCCGGGTGAGGTAGAGATAGGGCGTCCGGTCCGCACCGCCGCTGTTCAGGGCGTCCCACAGCAGCTCAAAGTAGGCCGGGGCCCGGTTGCCCGCCCCGTAGCCAGAGCGGGAGGACAACCGGTAGTAGGAGTAGGGCATGAGGGTGGCGCAGGCGTCCGCCCGGGGCAGGACGGCCTCCTCCTCATCGGTCATGGGCGCATTCTCCTCCAGCCCCGCCACGTGAAAGGCCCCGCAGACACAGAAAATGCGCTCCGGCGGGACGCCCGCCTCCACAGCCTGGGCGATCACCCGCTTCATATAGGCCTCCCGCACCACGGTCTCGGCGGTGCGGCGGGGGGAGTCCTGGGCGGCGGCCCGGAGCTCCCGGCCGAAGGTATGACTCGCGCTCCGGTATTCCTCCATCCCCTCCAGCTGCTCAAAGGTCCGCTCCCAGAAGGTGTCGTGGTCCTCGCCGGTCAGGGTCTCCAGACGCCGGTACACGCTCTCGGTGGTCCGGGCGGGCTCCTCCGGCGTGTCCGGCGGGGCGGGGGCGTCCGGCGCACCGTCCTTCTCCGTCTCCGGCTCGGGGACCGGAAGCCGGGGCTCCAGCGCCAGAAAGACCGACGAGGGCAGATCCATAAACCGGCAGGGGACGTGATGCGCATGGGCCCACAAAATGGCCTGGATCTCGGGAGAATAGATGGCGAAGGGGTACAGAATGGTGCGCACCGGCGGCTCCCGGGTGTAGGCCAGAATGGCGGCGGGGAATTGCGTCTCCGGGTGGCAGAGCCAGGGCATCTGATCATTCAGATCGCTGGGGCCCTCCACCAGCACCAGGGCGGGCTGCGCCGCGTCCAGCGCCCGCCGCAGCTGAAAGGCCGCCGCCGGTGACAGGTGGCGCACCCCAAACAGCACGGGCGCGCCCATCACTCATTCAGCTCCCGGCAGGCCCGGTAGAGGGGGAGCCAGGCGCTGCCCCGCTTTTTCATCACATGCTCCAGATACTCCTTCCAGGCCAGCTTATCCTTCTCCTCGTCCTTGACCACCGCGCCCTGGAGTCCGGCGGCCAGGTCCTCCGGCGTAATGCCGCCGTCGCCGAAGCTCCCGGCCAGGGCCATGGAGTTGGCCAGCAGGGAGATGGCCTCGGCGGTGGAGAGAACCCCGCCGGGGGTCTTCAGCTTCTGCTTGCCGTCCAGGGTGGCCCCGCCCCGGAGCTCCCGGAAGATGGTGACCACCTTTTCCACCATGTCCCCGTCTGGCTGGCGGGCGTTCAGGTCCAGACCCGCGGAGAGCTGCGCCACCCGGGTTCGCACAATGTCCAGCTCGGTCTCCAGGTCGGCGGGGGTGGGCAGAACCACGATATTGAACCGGCGCTTCAGGGCGGCCGACATGTCGTTGACCCCCTTGTCCCGGGTGTTGGCGGTGGCGATCACCGAAAAGCCCTTGGCCGCCGGGATCTCAAGCCCCAGCTCGGGGACGCTGAGCCGCTTCTCCGACAGGATGGAGATGAGGGCGTCCTGCACCTCGCTGGCGCAGCGGGAGATCTCCTCCACCCGGGCCACCGAGCCGGTCTCCATGGCCCGATAGATGGGGCTCTTCACCATGGCCTCCGGGCAGGGGCCCCGGGCAATGAGCATGGCGTAGTTCCAGGAGTAGCGGATCTGCTCCTCCGTGGTGCCCGCCGTTCCCTGGACCACCTTGGTGGAGTCCCCGTTGACGGCGGCGGCCAGGTGCTCGCTGAGCCAGCTCTTGGCCGTGCCCGGCTCCCCGATGAGGAGCAGCGCCCGGTCGGTGACCAGCGTAGCGATGGCGATCTCCACCAGCCGCCTGTTGCCCATGTACTTGGGGGTGATGTCCACGCCCTTTACCTTTACGCCGCCGGTGATGTAGGCGAGCACCGACCGGGGGGACATGCGCCAGCCGGTGGGGATGGAATCGGCCTCTGCGGCCATGAGGGCGTCCAGCTCGGTCTGGAAGAGCGCCTCCGCCGGGAGGCGCTGTACGTTTTGGTCTGCCATTTAGCTCTCTCCTTTCGCCTGGGCGGTTTTCCACTGGGTGATCCACGTCTGGATGTCCGCCTCCGGCCAGCCCTTGTAGCGGATGCTGACCTTTTTCTGTTTGGCCAGGGCGTTGAGCTGCTCCAGCTGGCTGATCTTCTCCTCCAGCGGCGCGTTCATGTTCTCCAGGCCCATCTTTAGCTCCAGATAGAGGAATTCGCCCACATGTTTGCCCCGCTTGACAAAGAAGTCCTTCCAGCCGGTCCAGCCCAGGCCGCTCAGGACGCGGATGTACATGTCCGTATAGTTGGGGTTGGCGCCGGTGACGGCCAGATGGTACAGGTAGTTCCCCATCTGGGCCAGGATTTCTGGCTCGTTTTTCCTCGTTTGCAGCAGATTGATCAACAGATGCTGCATGGGTGCGCCCGCATCCCTGAACAGGCCGAACCACCGGGGGTCCAGCAGGGGGACCGGGGTGATGAAGGGGGCGTCGGCCCCGTAGTTCCAGAGGGGGGAGATCTCATAGCGCTCCCGCTGTACGCTCCACTGAACATTGCCGAAGACCCGGCTGAAGGCGTCCACGGCCTCCGGGTGCGCGCTCCGCTTCAAGAGCTTCGTCTGATAAAACTGCGCCTCCGCCCAGGCGTAGCAGGCGGCGCTGTCCAGGGTGAAGAGCTGGGCCAGCAGGGCGGCGGGCAGCCAGCGCTCCCCGTACTGCCCGTAGAGCTCCAGGGCCAGTGTCCGTAGCGCCGGGTCTTGGCTGCGCATCAGCATCCCCTCCAGCACGTTGGCGAGGGCGGAGCGGAACCAGCGGTCCTTCGCCGCCTGGCGCAGGCCGAAGCTGAGGTCGAACTTCATCGGCTCTTTGCCGTCCGTGCGGCTGCGCTCCAGGCGCTCCCCCAGGGCGGCCCCCCGTCGGTAGACGTCCCGGATCTCCGCGCCGGTCTTGTGGCAGAGGGCGTTCAGCAGCAGGCGGAACCGCTCCTGGGTCTCGATGGTCAGGGGAAGATCGGGATTGGACTCTGTGCGGTCCAGCTCCGCCTGGAACAGCCGGGCGGTCAGGCGGCTGGCCCACTCCGGCTCGCCGGTGACGCGCCCCAGGTAGGTCAGGGCCCGGTCCGCGTCCGTTTGGGCCAGCGCCTCAAAGTGCCGCTGGGCCTCCGGGGAGCGGGAGCTGGCCAGGGCCCAGTAGGCCGTATCCTGGGCGTCGCCCTTCCGCGTCCGGCAGAGCTCCAGCAGCTTGGGGCCGTTGGCCGGGTCGTGGCGCAGGGCCCGGATCAGGGCCAGCTGCACCTCCCGCTTGGACTGGGGCAGCATCTCCAGGTAAAAGCCGTTCTCCGCCGCGCCCGCAACGGCCTCAATGGCCTCCACCCGGCGGACCATGTCCGACTTGCCGGCCGGATCGAAGCCCTCCTTCAGGCGCGGGATCACAGAGGGACCCAGCGTGGTCAGAATTTTGACGTTCAGGTCCGCCAGATAGGGGAACTTGTCGCTGAGATCCTGGATCAGCAGGGGCAGCACCCGGTAATCGGAGAAAAATTCCGGGTGGTTCTCCCAGGCGGACTGGACCACCTCCATCCGGCCGCCGCCGGTGGTGGTGAGGGCGCTCACCAGGGGCTGGAGCCGGCTATGGGGGATGGGGCAATAGGTCCCGCCGCCGGTGGGCAGGGGCTCCAGCTCCCCCTCGATCCCGGTGCGCCCCTGGGTGTAGGCCACCGCGTCCACCAGGGCCAGCAGGTCCAGCAGTGCGCCGCTCCGCGCCTCCGGGGGCGCGGACAGCAGCTGCTCCAGGCCCGCGCCGATCCTGGCGAACACCGGGCTGGCCGCCGCCAGGGGCTGGAAGGCCTCCGCCGCCCGTTTCAGACGGAAATCCTCCCCCAGCAGGCCGGTCCCGGCCACGGCGGCGTACTCCAGGCGCTCCTTGACCTCATAGAGAGGCTGTAAGTTCATGACCGCCACCTCCTCAATTGTGCAGCCGGACAATCTGCTCCGGCGTGACGATGCTGTAGGGGTGCAGGCAGAGGGATTTGTCCCGTCCGTCGTAGAACATCAGGCCAAACAGGGCGCTCCCCGCCGGGACAGGCCCGGGCAGGCAGGCCAGCCGGGCGGCACAGGCGTGATCGGCGCCGTCCTCCGGCCGGTCCCGCAGGAGAATGCGATCCCCCTTGGGGTCCTCCAGCACCAGCTCCCCGCCCGCCCGGCCCAGGCGGCCGACGGGGACCAGCACCGCCAGAAACTTGGGGGCCAGGGTGTTTTTGATCGCCCCCTTGACCTGCTTGACCGCCGCGGCCAGATCGGGGTGAGCCAGGGTGGGCAGGGCGGCCTGCTCCGCCGGAGTGAGGGGGCGGGCGGCGCAGCTCTCCCAGCGGACGCGCCGGTCCCCCTCCCCGGGGTAGAGGTACAGGGCGGGGACCTCCAGCAGATCGAAGCGGCTGTCGTCCCCCTTCACGTATTTCAGGGCCTTGAAGGGCCGCAGGTTGCGGGTCTGGAAAAGGCTGCCGCTGTCCAGGTCCAGCCACCAGCCCCGCTCCACGTATTCCCGGCGGGCCTCATCGCTGGACACGTCAAAGGCGAGCTGCACCAGCCGGACCCCCTCCCGGAAGGAGCCGATAGCGCGCAGGTCCTCCAGCCGCCACACGCCGCCCAGGGCCTCGAAGAGGACGGAATCCTCGGCGGTGAAGTCCTTGGCGTCCAGCTTCTCCTGCAAGAATGCCCGGGATTTTTTGATGGTGGAGCGCAGGGCGATCAGAATCCGCAGGGCCTCCCCATAGGCGGCCTGCGCCTGCTCCGGGCTTTTCTGGACGGCGCGCACGGTGAGGGCGATGCGGGTAAAGGCGGTCTGGGGGCCGGTGAGATAGCTGCTGCCCAGGTCCTTGGCCAGCTTGTCATAGCTCTGGGCCGAGGCTCCCCCCAGGGCGCCCAGACCGGAGGAGAGCAGGTCGCTGACCATCCGCTCCGCCATGTCCAGGCCCTCCAGCTGCTTGGCGAGCTTCTTTTTCTGGGCGGCGGCGTTGGGCTTCTTGGGCTTGGGGGGCGCATCCCCTCCGGCCTCCTTTTTGGCGGCGCGGGCGGCCTGTTTGGCCCGCTTTTCGGCGATGTCCTGGGGCATCTCTGCGGGCTCAAAGGTGCGGCCGGCCAGCATCTCAAACATCAGCCCCAGGGCGTGCTTGCAGGGGAATTGACGGCTGGGGCAGGAGCACCGGCACACCGGCGCGTCCGGCTGGGTCCAGTCGATGGAGACCCGGTAGGGGTTTTTGCCGCTTCCGGCGCAGTCGGCCCAGTAGAGGGTACTGTCCTCTGTCCGGCACAGGGCGGAGAAGCTGCCTTTTTTCGACAGCTTCCGGCCGTTCTCTGCCGCCGCCGGGTTGGGGGCCTGAAGCAGAATCAGGGCTTCTGTCAATTCCATGGTTCGATTGTGCTCCTTTCGTTGGTTGATACGGGGCGAAGGGCGTCAGAGCCAGGGATTCCCGCCGGGGGATACGACCTTCTGCTCCGCCAGCCAGGCGCTGAGAAAGCTCCGGAGGGAGCCCTTGTAGACCTGGGCGCCGTAGGCCTGCCCAACCTCCTCCGTATAACCCTGCGCCAGGGCGGCCACCTGATAGAGGACGCCGTCCTCCGGCTCCCCGCCGCCCCGGACCGCCAGGACATAGGGGAAGGGGTTGCCGTCCCCCTGGGCGTCAAAGCCTGCCTGAGCCAGCTCCTTGAGCTGGGCCCCGGTCATGGTCAGCACGGCGTACTCCCCGTCGGCGCCGGGGGCAAGGGAGCTGGCTACATCTGTGTTGATGGGACCCGCATAGAGCTTTCCGCTGACAGAGGCGCTCAGCTCCACCCCATCGTGAAATTCGCCCAGGGGGATCAGGGCCGCGTCCGCGCCTGCGGCGCTGCCCAGCGCCTTTCCGACCAAAACCCCGGTCTCCTCCAGGGTGAAGTCTGCCGTGCTCTCGCAGAAATAGAGCTGCTCTGAGCGGCTCAGATGGCCCTGCTGGAGTTCATCCATCCGGGCGATACACTGCGGCCCGTCCATGCCGTTCTCGTCCCGGAACCACTCCTTATAGGCCTGCCCCATGTCGGCCAGCACACCGTCCCAGCCAACGTAGGTCATGGGGAAAGCCCGGCCCTCCCGGAGGGCCTGATGCGCGTCGCCGATCAGCGCGCCCTCCGGGGCCGCATCGCTGTCCAGCACGCTCATGACGCAGGGGGTCTCCCCGGTGATAAAGGTGGCCTGCCCCTCCGGCGTGTAGAGGAGGGAGAGAATTTTGACGGCATCCTCCAGCTTTTTCTCGTTGCCCGGCTCGGTGAGCCGTTTGCTGATGCCGAAGTAAAAGGCGGGGGCGTACATGTAGACATTTTTGCTGCCGTCCTCGCCGATGTAGGGCATCATGCCCAGCTTGTCGCCCGACTCCGGAAGCTCGGTGATATTGACCGTCTGAATCACGGTGCAGAACACCGCCCGGCGGTTGCCCAGGTAGTCCAGAATCAGCTGCGGGTTGCCCCGGTCCTCCGGGTCGGTCTCGAACATGCCGGCGTCCAGGTAGCGCTGAACATAGTCCATGGTCTCCTCCCACCGGCCGGCCGCCGCGGCGTCCCCGGCCAGGAAGTCCTGCTCCCAGGTCACCCCCTCCGGGGTGGTGAGCCAGCCGGTCTTGGCCAGATTGAACACGGCGGAAAAGGGGCCGCCGGTGAGCTGCGTGCCAATCACCCCAGGGATCAGTCCCTCCGCCCGGATCTCCCGGCACAGGGCCTCCAGCTCGCCGAAGTCGGTGGGCACCGCCCAGTTCTTTTCCTGCATCAGCGTCTGATTGTAGTAGATGCCATACATGGCGGTGCTGCTGGGCAGGAGATAGATTCCCCCGTCGATGGCCACCTGATCCAGGATGGGGGTGGACAAATTGCTAATAAACGGGTAGCCGGACAGATCGGCCAGGCGCTCCTTGGCCAAATCCCCGTCCAGAATCTGTGTTGTAATGAAGATATCCGGAATGTCGTCCGCGCGCATCTGCGCCCAGCTGTAGCCGGTGCTGTTCCCGCCGGTATAAGAGATAAATTCCAGTTCAATGTCCGGGTAGGTCCTGCGCAGCAGATCCAAAAAATCCTGATGCCTGCCGTAGCTGCCCCCAGTGCCCCAGGTCAGCGCATCGCTGCCGCCTTGAGCGGCGGGGGGCTCCTCTGCGGGGGCGCAGGCGGACAGCAGCAGGGCCGCCGCTGCGGACAGCGCCAGCAGGCGCCGTATCCATGTAAGCGTCATGGGAAGGTGCGTCTCCTTTCGTGGTGAATGTGGAAGCCGGCGGGGGCGCTCCCGGCGCGCCGGGTTGCCCGCCCTCTAAAAAAGGGAAATCCTCACAGACACTATTTTGGACGCAGCGGTCCAAAAAGTCAAGCGGGAAATTGGAAGCGCCGCCGGAGGGACGGCATGTAACCGCCGCCGGTTTTGTGCCGAAAATTTGTAAAACATTACAACGCACAGCGGCCGCCGGACTGCTATACTGCTTTTCAGAGTAAACCGGCGGCGGCGCGCCGCCCAGTCCAGACAGGGGCCCTGTGGTCCGGCGGGGCCCGGAAGGGAGAACGGTAATGAGAACAAAGACCATTGAGACCGACGTAGCGGTCATGGGCAGCGGCGTGGCCGGTATGGGGGCCGCGTACAAGCTGGCCAATGCCGGCGGCCTGCGGGTGGAGGTATTTGAAAAATACCCGGCCCAGGGCGGCGCCGTCTCCAACTGTCCCATGAGCTTCTGCTCCACCCCCGACACCCCGGAGGCCCAGAAGAGCGCCTATGAGGTGCTGGCCCGGTTCTCCAACTACACCGCCAACATGGGCCTCATCAGCAAAATGCTGAAGTACTCCTCGGAGTTCCCCGATCTGTTCCTCAACCAGCTGAAGATCAAGGCCCCCATGGTGGTCAAACGGGACCCCGCCGACTACGGCAAACAGCGGGGCTATACCATGGGCCACGCCAACGGCCTGGACGTGGGCGACATCTACTTCCTGGAGGGCCGGGGCCAGGGCCACGCCATGGCGCTTGCCCTGCTGCGGCTGCGTCTGATGCTGGAGAAGCAGGGCGTACAGTTCCACTTCTCCACCCCCATCAAGAGGATCCTCCGGGAGGAGGACGGCCGGGTGACCGGGGCCGTCGCCTATGAAAAGGACGGCACAGAGCTGGAGATCAGGTGTAAGGCACTGATCGTGGCCTCCGGCGGCATCAGCAACAACATCCCCATGATGAAGGAGCTGGGGGTCCTCCACACCAAGTACGAGGAGGCCTACCGGGACGGCGGACAGGTGCTCATCACCTTCCCCGACAGCTGCCAGGACGGCGACGGCCAGAAGGCCGTGTGGGAGATCGGCGGCAAGCGGGGCGGCATCGTCATCAGCGCCGACCCCCAGGTCCCCAACCCCGGCGTCCGGGTGGGCCCCAACACCCCCTGGCTGGTGGCCAACCAGACCAAGGTGGTCACCGATATGCCCTACCTCCGGGTCAACGAGCTGGGCCGGCGGTTCATCAACGAGGAGATGTCCAACAACCACACCTCCATCAGCACCGCCATGATCCGCAGCAACCCCAACATGTGCTGCTACCTGATTTTTGACGAGGACACCGCCAAAAAGCTGGCCGAGAGCGTGGAGCCGGAGTACGTCTACTTCATCTTCCAGGGCGCGAAGGTGGAGAATATCCGGGGCCAGATGGACGAGGCCATCGCCAAGGGCAACCAGCACATGTGCCACTTCGACACCCTCCACGAGGTCTGTAATTACATGGGCATCGACGAGGCCGGGCTGAAAAGGACCATCGCACGCTATAACCACGCCGCCGAGATCGGCTATGACGAGGATTTCAAGACCGATCCCAAGTACATCCGCCCCGTCCGGGAGGAGAGCGGGCACATCTACTGCTACCGCATCCTGGCGGGGGGCTACGACACCATGGGCGGCCTGCTCATCGACGAGAACGCCAACGTGCTGGACACGGACAACCGGCCCATCGAGGGCCTGTACGCCGCCGGGGATATGGTGACCGGCAGCGTCTACGGCGATCCCCCCGCCAACGCGGGCGGCAACGTCCACGGCTCCATGCCCAGCGGGATGCTGGCCGGCGATTCCGCCGCCGCCTATGTGAAAGGAGTGCTGTAAGATGCGCATTGAGCTGGCCGGTTTCTGTATCCGCTGCGGCATCTGCGAGGACCTCTATCCGGACCTCTACAAGCGGAACTATCAGGACCACTGCATGGATGTCCTCTATGAGACCATCCCGGCGGAGCTCCAGGAGCGGGCGGTCCAGTCCGCCGCCGACTGCGCCGTGGCCGCCATCAAGATCATCCGGGACTGACGCGGCCTGCGGCGGTTTCGTGAAAAAAGGGCCCCGGGGGCGGGAAATTCCCGCCCCCGGGGCCCCTGTTGTATGGTTTTCTTAGGGAAATTATGGGGCCTGCCGCCCCGCCCCGCCGCTGTGGGCGGCGATGACCGCCAAAAACGCCGCGCCGTATTTGGCGGCCTTGACCCGGCCCACGCCGGACACCTCCAGGAATTCGTCCGGGGTGCGCGGACGCCTGATCGCCATATCGGCCAGCGCGGCGTTGGAGAAGATCACGTAGGCGGGGACCTCCTCCTGCCGGGCCAGCCTGGTCCGCTCGGCCTTCAGGGCGGCCAGCAGCGCGCCGTCCGCCGGGTCCAGCTCAGGCCGCGCCGGGGCGGACGGACCGGACCGGGCCTCCGGCGGGGCCACCCGCGCCTGCATAGTCACCCGCTCCCCGTGGAAGAGCACCGCCCCGGCCGCCGCCCCGGGCCGGAGCGTGGCGTGGATGGGGTCGGTGTACACGTACCCCTTGCCGCTGAGGCAGTCCAGATAGGCCTGGACCTGCTCCTGGGCGGCGTCCTTCATCAGGCCGTAGGTGGGCAGAGCGTCCAGCCCGAGGGTCCGGAGCCGCTGGCTCCGGCTGCCCCGCAGCACCTGGACAATCAGCCCCGCGCCCACATAGTAGCCCAGGCGGTCCCTCACCCGCTTGATGCAGGAGAGGATCATCTGGGCCGGGACCGTAATGTCCGCCTCGGTGAACACCCCCTGACAGCTGCCGCAGTTCCCGCAGGCCTCGGGGTGGCTTTGGCCGAAGTAGTCCAGAATCACCCCCCGCAGGCAGCGGTCCGTCTTGCAGTAGTCCACCATGGCGCACAGCCGCTCCAGCTCCCGCTGCCGCAGGGCGGCCTGCTCCTGGGGGGCCGGCTCGCTGTCCCCGGCGCTGTGCTCGATGAGGTACCGGGCGGTGGTCACGTCGCCGGGGGCGAAGAGGAGGATGCAGTCCGCCGCCTCGCCGTCCCGCCCGGCCCGTCCGGCCTCCTGGTAGTAGGACTCCAGATTTTTGGGCATGTTGTAGTGGATGACAAAGCTGACGTTGGACTTGTCGATCCCCATGCCGAAGGCGTTGGTGGCCACCATCACCTGCCGGCGGTCGAACTGAAAGTCCTCCTGATTGCCCCGCCGCTCCTCCTCGGGCAGGCCCGCGTGGTAGCGCACGGCGGAGATGCCCGCCCCGTTGAGGGCGGCGCACACCTGCTCCACCGCGCTGCGGGTGGCGCAGTAGACGATGCCGCTCTTCCCCCTGCGTCCGGCGATCAGGGCGGTCAGGGCGGCCAGCTTGTTTTTGGGCCGCTGCACGTCGAAAAACAGGTTGGGCCGGTCAAAGCCGGTCACTGCCCGGACCGGATCCCGCAGGGCCAGCCGCCGGGCGATATCGTCCTGCACCTGGGCGGTGGCGGTGGCGGTGAAGGCCGCCAGCACGGGCCGCCGGGGCAGGGCGTCCACAAAATCCGTAATTTTTAAGTAGCTGGGCCGGAAATCCTGGCCCCATTGGGAGATACAGTGCGCCTCGTCCACGGCCACCAGGGCGATGTCCTGCCCGGCCATCAGCTCCAGAAAGCGGGGCTTCTCCAGCCGCTCCGGGGCCACGTAGATCAGGCGGTAGGCCCGGCGGCGGATGCCGCTCCAGACCTGGCGGGACTCCTCCAGGCTCTGGGCGCTGTTGCACAGGGCGGCGGGCACCCCGGCCGCCGTCAGCGCCGCCACCTGGTCTTTCATCAGGGAGATCAGCGGTGAGATCACCAGCGTGACGCCGGGCAGCAGCAGCGCGGGGATCTGGTAGCACAGCGACTTCCCTCCGCCGGTGGGCATGATGCCCAGCACGTCCCGGCCCTGCAAAATGCCGTCCACCAGCTGCTCCTGGCCGGGACGGAAGGCGGTATGTCCAAAAAATTGCCTGAGTGCGGCATATTTGTTCATGTGCAGTCCTCTCTCTGTCAAAAAACGGCTGTTGGCCTCCCCGGCCGGTCCCGCCTCTGCCGGTCCATTGTAGCATAGTCCCCCGGGGATTGCAATTCCCCCGGGGGCATAGCCGTTCCCGGGCCCGCCGCCCCAGACTTTAGAACCTGTATTCACAACCGTTGAACCCCGTCTTGCCGGGTCTTTTGCCGCCCTGCGGCGTTAAAAAATCTTGCAATACACCAAGTATTCCTACGATTTTCTGCCTTGCAGGACGGCATCGGATAGCCGTTGGCGGCTTTGCCGCCTTACGGACCTCACATACCCTTGGGGTAAAATCCCCCGGCAATCCGGCGTTCCCCGGTTATGAATACAGGTTCTGAGCAAAAAGCCGCCCGCAGGGGCGGTTTTACCGGCAGACTGAAAGCCGCCCATAAGGGCGGCTTTTTCAGCGGTCGCTGGCGTACCACTCCGGATCGGTGCGGAAAATCAGATCGTCCACGTCCCCGGGCGGAGCCGTCTGGGCGGACGGCCGCAGCTCATGATCGTCCATATGGAGGCCTCCTCGCTTTGGCGGAATACATACCAGTATATGTCAGAGCACCTGCGAAGTGTGCCGAACCCGCTGAGACAGGCGGAAAAAACAGACGGCGGGAGGCAAAAAGAACGCACGGCCGGATGCTGTCTGCCTCCAGCCGTGCGTTTTGGCGTTTTTCCAAACAGGATCTATTCGTCCTCGCCGCCGCCGGGCGTCTCCGGCCCGGCCTTCTCCGTACCGGATGCGCCGTCCTGAGGCGCGTCCTCCGGCCCGGCGGGGGCGGTGTCCCCACCCAGGGGGATGGGCTCCGCCGGGACTGCGGGGGGCGTATCTGCCCTCCGGCTCTCTGGCTCCCGGGTGTAAATCTCGCTCTCGGCGGTGGCGGGGTCCCGGCCCTCGATGATGGCCACCATCTCGGCGCCGGTGATGGTCTCCTTTTCCAGCAGGTACTCCACCACCTTGTCCATATCCTCCCGGTTGTCCCGGATCACCTGGATCGCCTGGTTATAGCAGTGGGAGAGGATCTCCCGGACGGCGGCGTCCACGTCGGCGGCGGTATTCTGGGCGCAGTCCATCCCAAAGCCGCCCTCCAGGTACTGGTTCCGGCGGGAGGCCAGAGCCATCATGCCGAACTTGTCGCTCATGCCGTACAGGGCCACCATACTCCGGGCCACCCCGGTGGCGTCCTGGATATCCTGGGCCGCGCCGTTGGTCATGGTGTTCAGAACCACCTCCTCGGCGGCCCGGCCGCCCATGGAGACGGCGATTTTGGCCAGCAGCTCGTCCCGGGTGCGCAGCTCGGTTTTGTCCTCCTCGGGCATGAGGAGGGTGTAGCCCAGGGCCCCCTGGGTGTGGGGGACGATGGTGATCTTCTGCACCGGCTCGGAATTTTTCTGCTTATAGGCCACCATGGCGTGGCCCACCTCGTGATAGGCCACCAGCTTTTTCTCAAACTCGGTGAGCACAGAGCCCTTTTTCTCCGAGCCCGCAATGACCAGCTCGAAGGCGGCCAGCAGGTCTTTCTGGTTGACCGCCTTGCGGCCGTGCCGGACGGCCCGGAGGGCGGCCTCGTTGACCAGATTGGCCAGATCCGCGCCCACAGTGCCCGCGGTGGCGATGGCGATTTTTTTCAGATCCACGTCCTCGGCCAGGCGGATGTTGCGGGTGTGGACCTCCAGAGTGGCCAGACGGCCGGCGTAGTTGGGCCGGTCCACAATGATCCGCCGGTCGAAGCGGCCGGGGCGGAGGAGGGCCTGATCCAGCACCTCGGGCCGGTTGGTGGCCGCCAGGAGGATGACGCCCTTGGTGGGGTCAAAGCCGTCCATCTCGGCCAGCAGCTGGTTCAGGGTCTGCTCCCGCTCGTCGTTGCCGCCCATGCGGTTGTCCCGGGATTTGCCGATGGTGTCGATCTCGTCAATGAAGATGATGCAGGGGGCCATTTTGCTGGCCTCCTTGAACAGGTCCCGCACCCGGGACGCGCCCACGCCCACGAACATCTCCACAAAGTCAGAGCCGCTGATGGAGAAGAAGGGCACCCCCGCCTCCCCGGCGATGGCTTTGGCCAGCAGGGTCTTGCCGGTGCCCGGCGGGCCCACCAGCAGGGCGCCCTTGGGCAGCTTGGCGCCGATCTCGGTGTATTTCTGGGGGTTGTGGAGGAAGTCGATGATCTCCACCAGGCTCTCCTTGGCCTCGTCCTGACCGGCTACGTCCTTGAACGTGACGCCGGTTTTTTTCTCCACGTAGACCTTGGCGTTTGCCTTGCCAACGCCGCCCAGGCCGCCCCCCATCCGGCTGCCCATGCCCCGGAACAGGATGGAGAAGAGGATCACCATCACCAGCACCGGCAGAATCCAGGAGATCAGGAAGGACACGATGGGCGAGGCCTCCGCCACGTACTTCACGCCGAAAATGACCCCGTGCTCCTGCATCAAGGGAATGAAGTCCGGGTTGCTGATGGGGGCGCAGTAGTAGCTGTGGGTATTGGGGCTGCGGCTTTGAGGCGGCAGAGTGGGCAGTTCCTCGTCGCTGGCGAGGCCCAGCATCTCATACAGGGTCATGCCCTGGAGATCGGGCAGGGACTCCGTGCCGGCGGCGGGAGTGGGGGACGGAGAGGCCGCCGGCGCGTCTCCGGTCTCCGCCGGTTCCTCCCCGGGGAGCGGCCAGACGGCGCCCTCCTTCAGATAGATGGTGAACTTGGTGTTGGTCATCTCCACCCGTTCCACCACACCGGCCTCGACCATCTCCAAAAACTCGCTGTACCAGACCTCTTCCGAGTTTGCCCGCTGCATGGAGGACGTTACGTAGTTGACAAAAAAGGTAATGACCAGCGCCCACAGAATGATGGAGAGAATGGCCATCATATTGCGGCGGCTGTTCTTGCCTCCGTTGGAATTGTTTTGGTTATCGGGTCTCAAGAGAACCCTCCTCCTTGGTGTCTTTTAATTTCGGCTTTTAACAATATAGCACACCCCAGTTGAAATTACAAGAAATGGGGCCGCGAAACCTGTAAACTTTCTGTGAAAGACGGCGGGCGCTTTTTTTCCGCCCGCCGCAAGTTTTGCTTTTTCTGTCCCATGCTTTGTGGTATACTGAATCAAATACAGAGGGAGAAAGGGCGGTACGCGCCGTGAAAGAGAGAAAGAATGTACCTGAGGCCGGAGCCGACGGCATCATTGAGGGCCGCAACGCGGTTACGGAGGCCCTGCGGGCCGGGGCATCCATCGACAAGATCTATCTGGCCCGGGGGGAGGGCGGCCCTGCGCTGGGGTTTATTGCCTCCACCGCCCGGGCCCGGGGGATTGTGGTGGTGGAGGCCGACCGGCGGAAGCTGGACGGCATGAGCCGCACCCACGCCCACCAGGGGGTGATCGCCGTGGCCGCCGTGCGGGAATACGCCTCGGTGGCCGACATCCTGGCCGCCGCCCGGGCGCAGGGGGAGCCCCCCCTGGTGGTGGTGTGCGACGAGCTCTCCGACCCCCACAACCTGGGGGCGGTGATCCGCACGGCCGAGTGCGCCGGAGCCCACGGGGTGATCATCCCCAAGCGGCGCAGCGCGGGGCTCACAGCGGTGGTGGCCAAGACCTCGGCGGGGGCGGTGGCCCATCTGCCCGTGGCCCGGGTGCCCAATCTGACCGCCCTGCTCAAGGATCTGAAGGACGAGGGGCTGTGGATCTTCGGGGCGGACGCGGGGGGGAACACGCCCCTCTATCAGGCCGACCTGAAGGGCCCGGCGGCCCTTGTGATTGGCAGCGAAGGGAACGGGATAAGCCGCCTGGTGGCGGAGCAGTGCGACGTACTGGTCAGCATCCCCATGCGGGGGAAGCTCAATTCACTCAACGCCTCGGCCGCCGCCGCCATCCTCCTTTACGAAGCCGTCCGCCAGCGCCTTCCTTTCTTTTGAAAAAGAAAGGAAGCAAAGAAAACATTCGCTCGCTACCGGCGCTGGTTCGGTACGGAGGCGCTGTGCCCGGTGACGGGGCTCGGGCGGTATGGCGGCCGTTTGGGGCTGCCGGATGAACAGATCAGGGGAGAAGGCTGCATGTCAAAGGACAAGGACGAACAGAATAAGGACGAGACCTTTACCCTGGAGGAGATCCTGGCGGAATTCGGCCGGGGGGACGGCGGCAAGGCGGAGCCGGAGGATCGCCGGGATACCCGGGACACCATCCGCCTGCCGGTCCTGCCCCGCACAGGGGACGAGCCCCCTTTTACCGGGCGGAAGAAGTACAATGTAGTGGTCTTCCCCGGCCCGGCGGCCGATCTCCCGCCCGATGCGGTACGGGAAGACCCGGAGGATGTGGAGGAAGAGGAGAAGGTTCTGGACTTTCCCAGGGAGACCGGCCCGGCGTCGGACAACCCTATTGCGGAGGGGCTCAACCGCCTGCTCAAAAAGGCCGACGAGTACGCCGGCCACATGTTTGAGGAGGAGGGGACCGAGCACGACGAGGAGGTCCGCCGGGCCGAGCGCTACATACCGGGGGTAGACGTGGAGGAGGACGACGAGGAGGACGCGCCGCCCCGGAGGGAGCGGAAGCGCCGGCCTCCGCCCCCCCCGGCCCCCGATCTGCCCCCGGCCCAGCTCTTCCGGCGTTACGGGAAGGGGCTCAAGCTGCTGCGCCTGCGGACGGTACTGGTGTTTTTACTGGCGGTGCCGCTGATATATCTCTCGGTGGCGGAGGCTGCGGGTCTGCCCCTGCCCGGGCCGCTGTCCGCCTCCCGGGACATCCAGCTCTGCGGCATGGCAGGGCTGCTGGGGGCCGCTATGCTGCTGAGCATTGACGTGCTGCTGCGGGGGCTCTTTCAGCTGCTGCGGCTGCGCATGGGGATGGACACCCTGCTGGCGTTCTCCTGCACGGCGGCCCTGGCCGATACGCTGACCCTGCTGCGGGTGGAGGGGGGGCCGGAGCGTCTGCCCTACTGCGCCGCCGCCGTGCTGGCCCTGGGCTTTACCATGGCGGGCGTCTGGCACAAGCGGCGGGGCCAGCGGGCCGCTTGCCGCACCGCCGCCTCGGCCTCGGAGCCCTATCTGGTCACTCTGGACGAGGGCAAGTGGGACGGCCGGGACACCTACGCCAAGTGGTCGGGGGCCCCCATCGGCTTCGGGCGGCAGATCCAGTCCGAGGACGGGGCGCAGCGGATCTTCTATGTGGCCTGTCCCATGCTCTTCACCGCCTGCGTGCTCTTCTCGGTGCTGGCCTCGGTGGGCCGGGAGCGGCCGTGGGACATTTTGTGGTGCCTGTCGGCCACGCTGGCGGCCTCCTCCTCCTTTTCCGGGGCGCTGTGCTATGGAATGCCCTGGGACGCCCTCTCCCGGCGGCTGGCCGGCGTGGGGGCCGCCCTGGCCGGTTGGGAGGGGGTGGCCGGGTCCGCCCGGGGCAGCGGCCTCCTCCTCCACGACGGGGATCTGTTCCCGCCGGGGACAGTCTCCCTCAACGGCATCAAGGTCTTTGGAGACTTTCCGGTGGAGAAGGTGGTGGCTGTCACCGCCACCCTCATCCGGGACTCGGGCAGCGGCCTGAACAAGCTGTTTCACGACCTGCTCCGTAGCCAGGGGGCCCTCTACCGCCGGGCCGCCCGGTTTGAGTTCCACGAGGGGGGCGGCGTCTCCGCCGAGATCCGGGGGGATCTGGTGCTGGTGGGCTCGGCCTCCTTCATGCATCTGATGGAGGTGACGCTGCCCCAGGGGCTGAACGTAAAAAATGCGGTGTTCTGCGCCATCGATGGGGAATTGGCGGGGGTGTTCGCTCTGAACTACACCCTGAACAGCGCGGTAGAACCCGCCCTCAACGCCCTGATCCGCAACCGGATCGGGCCGGTGCTGGCCACCCGGGATTTCAACCTGATCCCCGCCATGCTCCGCCAGCGGTTCAAGCTGCCGGTGGAGAAGATGGACTTCCCGGCCGTAGAGCGTCGGGTGGAGCTCTCCGACGAAACCCAGGACCACGCCCTCACCCTCTTCGCCGTCCTCTGCCGGGAGGGCCTGGGGCCCTACGCCGACGCGGTGGTGGGCGGGCGGCGGCTGCGGCTGGCTGTGCGGATCTCGGCCCTGCTGGCCTGCGCCGGGGCCTTTGCCGGGGTGCTGCTGGCCTTCTATCTCACCTTTGTGGGGTCCTACGTCTCCCTGTCCCCTGCCAATCTGCTGGTCTTCCTCCTCATGTGGAGCGTCCCCACCCCGCTGATCGCCGGGTGGGTGAACAGATATTGAACGAACAAAAGCCGAGGCCCTGCACCTGATTGGTGCAGGGCCATTTTTCTTCTCTCAAACTCTGCTCTCTACAGAAACAGCCCGCCCCCGTGCTTACCGGACCAGCCCGGTCTTCAGAGAACGGCAGAGGTCAGTCTCTATGACAGGCTCTGTACTCACTTGGCGTCATGCCATAGCGCTGCTTGAACATACGAAAAAAGCTGGAATAGTCCCCAAATCCGCAGCGGTAGCACAGCTCCGTGAGGGAGCGATCGGTATTGAGCAGCAGGTCCTCGACGGCCTTCAGCCGTTGGATTTGAACATAGTGGTGGATGGTATAGCCCACATATTTCTTGAATTCCCGTGAGAGGTGGTATTTGTTGATGTAGAATCGCTCGGCCAGATGCGCCAGAGACAGGTCGCCGGAGAGGTTTTCCAGGATATAGTCCACCACCGCCTCAATGGCTTTGTTGGTGGGGTTCTCCTCCTCCACGGCGTCCTCAACCACACCCAGATAAGTGCGGTTGAGCATCATAAGAATCTCTGTCAAATAGACCCGCGCCAGGTGGGCATGTCCGTAGAGATCGCTGAAATAGTGCTGTTCCAGCCGGAGGAAGGCGTGCTTCAGCGGCATCAGCACCTTGGAGCGCATGTAGAGGACATTTTGGATGCGGTTCAGGGGGTCCTCAAAGCAGACCCACAGCGGGAAGTCCGGCGGACTGATGGATCGGACGAACTCCGGAGTCAGCCACAGGAGCAGGCGGTCATAGATGGAGTGCTGGTTAATGATGGGGTGGTGGTTCACCATGCTGTTGACCAGGACAATGTTGTTGGGCATCACCTTATAAACCTGCTCCCCCACCTGGTATTTCAAATTATTGCTGGCCAGGATAAAGAGCAGCTCATAGTAATCGTGGCGGTGCTCGCTGATAGAGCCGGGCAGGATATCCCGCAGGTGTTGGAGATCGAAATCCGGGCGCAGCATATGCTGCCGGCCGTCAAACTCCCGTTCAAAAAAGCGCACCGTTCCTCCCTCCTGCCCACATCCACGATACCGTACTTATCTGGTTTACCATAACATGCGGTCCGAGACAAAATCAAGTATAAGCCAGTAGCAAGGCTCTGAATAGGAGCAAAGAAGACGGTCTCTTTTACATATCGGGCGGCAGGGCCGCTCCAGCGCTTGATGCGAAGAAATACCCCTGCAGCCGGATCACGGATCGTGCGCTCTGCCTATCCGCACTGTTCGAGCGGCGGGATGGAACCATCGCTCCCCCTATGAGCGGCGGTATTGCCGCCCCAGGTCCTCATAGGGGGAGTGGTGTGCGTGACAGGTTTACAGCTTGAGCAGCCGTTTGGCGTTGCCATAGGCCACAGCCTGCAGGGTGGTGGGATCCAGGTCCAGTGTGTTGAACCAGGTATTGGCCTCAGCCGGGTCCTCGTAGGGGTAGTCCACCGAGTACATCACCCGCTCAGGGCCCAGGAGCCGCAGGGTGTACTCCAGGGCGGGGGTGAAGAAGAAGCCGCTGGTCGTGGCGTAGAAGTTCCTCTGAAAATACTCCGTGACAGTGAGCGCCCGGGGACGGCCGTTGGCAGCGGCCACTTCGCCGTCCCAGCCCTCCTTTTGGATGCGGTGGTCCAGCCGCCAGCACCAGAAGGGCAGGAATTCGCCCAGGTGGCCCAGGATTACCTTGACATTGGGGACCTTGTCGAACAGGCCGCTGATGATCATACGCAGCACGTGCTCGCAGGTCTCCACATGGAAGCCCCAGGCGGAGCCCCGGAGCTCCGGGTAGGGCTTATACGTGGTCTCCCGATCGTCGGGCACGGTCCGGGGGTGGAGGTAGACGGGGACATCCAGGGCCTCGGCCGTCTTCCAGAAGTCCAAGTACTCGGGGGCGTCGTAGTACACGGCGGGACTGCCTCCGGCGTTGTCATAGCCGTTAATCATGGCCCCCACCAGACCCAGCTCCTTCACCCCCCGGCACAGCTCCTCTGCGGCGGCCTGGGGATCCCGCATGGGCAGGCAGGCAAAGGCGCGCAAACGGTCCTTGTGGGGGGCGATGGCCCCGGCTACATAGTCGTTCCACCGCCGGGCGGTCTCTACCTCCAGCTTTGGGTCATAGATCCCCTGGATAGACGGGGAGGTTGCGGAGAGGACAGCCAGCTCCAGCTCTCCCTCGTCCATGGCCTGCAGGCGCAGGCCGGTCAGGTCCTGAAGACGGGCCTTGCTCTGGGGGAACTCGCGCAGGCTGAGGAGCTGCGGCGTAAACTCCTCTACCCCCGGGACGGCAAAGGCCTCTTCCAATGCAATTTTTTTCATGAATGACGCTCCTTTTCGATCAAACGGCTGGGATATCAGCTCAGGATCCCGGGCAGCAGCAGGCTGATCCCGGGGATGTAGGTGATAATGAGCAGCCCCACAATATATAGGAGGATGTACGGGATGAGGGAGACTGCAATCTCTCCCATGGGCTTTTTCAGGATGCTCTGGGCCACGAAGATGTTCAGGCCGAATGGCGGAGTGAACATGCCGATGGACAGGTTGACGGTGAACACAATTCCCAGGTGGATGGGGTCGATCATCAGGGCCTTGGCCGCCGGGAGCAGGAGGGGGGCCAGAATCAGCACCGCCGCCCCGGTGTCAAAGAAGCAGCCCACAATCAGCAGCAGCACATTGAGCATCAACAGGAAGGCGATCCGGTCCAGCCCGCCGAAGCTCTCGGTAATCAGCCGGGGAAGCTGGGCCATGGTGGCCACCTGGGCAAAGCAGGTGCTGACCGCGATCAGGATGAAAATCTGTCCTGCCGTCTTGCAGGCGGAGGCAATCTGCTTGGGAATCTGGGGAAACTTGATGTCCCGCAGCACGAAGACCGCCACGACGAAGGAGTACACGGCGGCCACAGCCCCCGCCTCGGTGGGCGTGAAGATCCCCGAGTAGATCCCGCCCAGGATGATAACGGGTAGAATCAGCACCGGAATGGCCCGGACAAACGAAGCGCCGATCTCCTTTGGGGCAGCCCGCTCCAGGACCTTGGACTCGTAGAGGCCCAGCCGGTTGTTTTTGGCGCACCGCCAGTTGAGGTAGAGGGTCACAAGCACCACCAGCAGGATACCGGGCAGGATCCCCGCCATAAAGAGCTTGGACACCGAGGACTCTGTGGCAATGCCGTAGACAATCAGGGTGATACTGGGGGGAATGATGGTGCTCAGGGCCCCGGAGGAGACGATGATGCCGGTGGACAGCCGGGGGCCCTGGGCCTTGGCGAGGGGCTCATATACCACCTTGCCAAAGGTGGCCACTGCGGCGGGCGAGGAGCCGGAGATGGCGCCGAACACCGCGTTGGACAGCAGGCAGGCCACCGCGAGGCCGGCCTTGGTCTGCCGGAGCAGCACCATAAAGAAGTCGATAAGCCGGCTGCCCAGAGAGCTGGCCTGGATGAAGGTGCCGGTCAGGATGAAGAATGGGATGCAGAGGAAGCTGGTCTTGGCAACGTTGTCGAACAGGCCGGTAAAAAGGCTCTCGACCGGAATCCGGACCACAAAGAGGGCCAGGTAGAGCGTGGGCCCCAGGATCGCCAGATAGAGCGGCACATTGAGGACGGCCAGTACCACCAGGATGACGGCGCAGGGGATCAGAATACTGGCGACATCATACATGCGGTTTTCCCCTCCACTCGTTGATAAAGATATGGAATGCCCAGTAGACGATGACCAGTACCAGGGCCGCCAGCACCACAGTGTAGAGCCCCCCGTAGGGAATTTTCATCACGGGGCTGGCCGAGCCCAGATTCAGGTTGCGCTCTACCACCCGGAAACCCGCCCGGATTAGGATGCCGTTGAACAGGACCGTAAAAAAGCCGCGGATATAGAAGAGAATTTTCCGGGCAGTCTGGTTGTTTTTGAACTTCTCATCCAAAAAGGAGATGGAGAGCTGGTCGTCGGTGAACTCCAGGTATGGCATCATCAGGAACATGACCAGGCCCGCCAGATAGCAGCACAGCTCTTCAATCCATGGAAAGCTCGTGAGGAAAAACGAGCGGGAGATGGCGTTTAGCGTGGAGAGCGCCACGCTGGCGGCCAGGAATACCACGGAGATGGCCACCAGGACCTTGAGCCCTCCGTCCAGAATTTTTCGCATAAAATTCCTCCCTGATTCTTGGAACAGCGGATTGACACTCCGTCCGGACGGGTCAGGCCGTATGCGCCTCCACATAGTCCACCACCATGTCATAGAGCGGCTGGGCATCGGGCATGGAGGACAGGAAGGGCGCATGGGTGCCGGCCACGGCGGCCTCGTTGAACTCCGCCAGCGCCTCGCCGGAGAGCTCCACAATGGTGCAGCCCTCGGCAACCATGTGGTCGTAGCACTCCTGGATGTAAGTATGGGTGTAGGTGTAGACAGACTCGCGGACCTCCACGACGGTCTCCTCCAGAAGCCGGCGCAGGTCGTCGGGCAGCCGGTCCAGCAGCTCGTTGCTGAACATGATGCAGTTGCTGGTGGGATTGCCGGGGGCCTTGATCACATAGGGGGCCTTTTCGTAGAGCTTCATGGGGTCGTACAGGGTCACATCGTTGAGGCAGCCGTCCACTGCATTCTGCTGGAGCGCCAGGGCCAGGTCGCCGGTGGACATGCTGACGGGGGAGGCGCCATAGGCCACGATCTCATTCTGGGCCACCTCGCTGTCAAAGCTGCGGATCTTCAGGCCCTTCATATCGCCGATGGAGGAGATGGACCTGTTCAGCAGCAGCTCCTTTTCCACGCAGTACAGGTAGGACAGAGGGGTCATGCCCTGCTTGGCGATCTCGGTCCGGAAGGACTCGCCCACCTCGGAGTTGTTGAGCATCTCATACTGCATCTCGCTGTCGGGCACCAGGCCGGGGAGATCCAATACGTTCATGATGGGGGCGATGGGGGTGAAGAACCCAACCGGAAGAATGACACACTGCACAGTGCCGTTCTGTAGGCCCTGGATCATCTGGGTGTTGGAGCCGAGCTGGTTGGCGGGATAGAGCTCCACCACGAACTGGTCCGACTTGCTCTCCAAGGCGGCCTTAAATTCCTCCATAAACTGATTGGGGTGGCTGGGCAGCACCGTGGCGCAGCCCATACGGATCACATAGGTCTCGCCGGTATTCTCCACGGGAGCCGCACCCTGGGGCTCGGACGGGGCGGAATCGGGCCGGCCGGCAGGCGCGCCTCCTGTGGAGGCCCCGCCGCCCCCGCAGGCGGATAGGACGATACCCAGCATAAGGGTCAGAACCAGGATCCATGCCAAAGACTTGTTGCGTTTCATTTCAACTGCTCCTCCTTATTTCTTCGTTGAAGCAGTACCGGAAAATACGGAGAAAAGATCGGCGGTTCAGGATCCGCCGGGCTGTATCCCGCGGCCGTTTCCTGCCATTGCCTTCTTTTCGCGTGGTTTTCGGGAACTGCTCCGGGTGGAATGACGCCGCAGGCAGATAGACGTTGCGATGGACAGGCAGAATTGCGGTTGTTTTACACAAAAAGAAAACTGCCGGGCGGCTTGCTTTTTCTATTTTACCCAAAGAAAGCTGGGAGAAAAATGTAGAAGTTGGCGGAGATATTGCAAAAATTGACTTTCAAATAGTCCAACTAGGCCTTGTTTGAAAATTGGCGGAATGCCCAACGGCGAGAGATTTTTCCGTCAGACAAGGCAAAAATTCGCAGGAATACTTGGTGTATTTCAAGAATTTTTAACGCCGTATGGCGGAAAAAGATCCGCCGTTTGGGCGTTTTGTCATGTTTCAAACA
>CANSQX010000025.1 GCA_947649225.1 uncultured Flavonifractor sp. | reverse complement strand
GGGTGATGGTGGTCAGGTCGGCGGTGGTCTGGGTGGGGTGCATGTGGCCGCCGTCCCCCGCGTTGATGACGGGGACATCGGAGTAGAGGGAGGCCGCCTTGGCCGCCCCCTCCTTGGGGTTGCGCATGACCACCACGTCGGCGTAGCTGGAGACCATCTTGATGGTGTCCTTCAGGGTCTCGCCCTTGGCGGCGGAGGTGGAGTTGGGATCGGCGAAGCCGAAGACCGTGCCGCCCACCCGGAGCATGGCGGTCTGAAAGGAGAAGTTGGTCCGGGTGGAGGGCTCATAGAAGAGGCTGGCCATCACCCGTCCCCGGCAGGCGTCCAAAAAACCGGCGGGGTGGTCGATGATGGCGCTGCACCGCTGGTACAGCGCCTCCCACTCCGCGCGCGACAGGTCCCCAAAGTCAATCAGATGACGCATGACAGCTTCCCCGTTTCTTTTTTGATTTTCAGGCTATCATACCACATTTCGCGCCGCTTGCCAAGGCGGCCGCGCCGGTTTTCGGGGGATTTTTTCGGATACCGGCCCGCCCCGCTACAGCGTGACCGTCATGCCGCCCCGAAGATAGGCGATCCGGCCGCCCAGCCGCTCGTGCAGGTGATCGAAGGCCAGCTGTCCGGTGCAGTGGCAGGTGAAGATGGGGAAGTCCCCCAGGGTCCGCAGCTTGTCCCCCAGGGCGCAGGCGAATTCCGGGGTGCAGTTCATCCGGTCCTGCCGGGGTACCACCATGAGGTGGAACCCGCCGGTGACGCTCCGGACGGGCACGCCGGGGAAGCGGGCCAGGACGGTCTCCACCATGCCCACGATGCCGCTGTGGCTGCACCCGGTGAGGATGTGAATCCCGTCCCCCTCCCGGACCGTGAGAATCAGCTCGTGGAGGAAGGCATCGGGCACATAGCCCGTCCCGGTCTCGATTTGCAGGTCGTCCTGGGGCTGGGCGAAGTCCGGGTTGCGGGTGATGCGGGTGAGGAGGACCACGCCGTCCCCCAGATCGGTCTCCTCCTCCACCCAGCGCAGGCGGGCCCCGTACTGGGCAAAGAGGACCGGGTCCACGCCGATATAGAGGTACCCGTCCCGCTTGCGGCCCACCTGGCGGCCCCGGGCCTCCGGCTTGAGGTACACGGGGGCGGTGGCGTTCCGCTCCAGAAAGGCGGGCAGGCCGCCGGCGTGGTCGTGGTGGCCGTGGGAGAGGACGCAGGTATCCACGGCGGCCAGGTCGATGCCCAGCCGGTCCGCGTTCTCCACCGCCGCCCCGGAGGGCCCTGCGTCAAAGAGAATCCGGCGGCCGTTGGCCTCCAGGTACTGGCTCAGGCCGTGCCGGCAGGCCAGATCGGGCCGGGCCGCCGTATTTTCCAGCAAAACCGTCAGCTTCACAGGCGCGCCTCCCCCTTGGAATTCCAATCCAGCTCCAGCTCCACCGGGCAGTGGTCGCTGCCCAGCACCCCGGCGTGGATCACCTGGTCCCGCAGGGCGGGGCCCAGCCGGCTGGAGAGGATGAAGTAGTCGATGCGCCACCCGGCGTTGTTGGCCCGGGCGCTGTGCTGGTAGGACCACCAGGTATAGGCCCCCGTCCGTTCGGGGTATAAATAGCGGAAGGAGTCCACAAAGCCCGCGTCCAGCAGCTCGGTCATTTTCCCCCGCTCCTGGTCGGTGAACCCGGCGTTGCCCCGGTTGGGCTTCGGGTTTTTCAGGTCGATCTCCTGGTGGGCCACGTTGAGGTCGCCGCACAGCACCACCGGCTTGGTCTTGTCCAGGGAGACCAGATAGGCCCGGAAATCGTCCTCCCACCGCATCCGGTAGTCCAGCCGGGTCAGGCCCCGCTGGGCGTTGGGGGTGTAGCAGTTCACCAGGTAGAAGGCCGGAAACTCACAGGTGATCACCCGGCCCTCCCCGTCGTGCTCGGGCAGATCCAGGCCATAGGCCACCGCCAGGGGCTCTGTCCGGGTGAAGACTGCGGTGCCCGAGTAACCCTTCTTCTCCGCGCTGTTCCAGAGCTGGGTATAGCCCGGCAGCTCCAGCACCGCCTGGCCGGGCTGCATCTTGGTCTCCTGGACGCAGAACACGTCGGCCTGCCGCTCCTGGAAAAAGTCCAAAAACCCCTTGCCCAGACAGGCCCGCAGGCCGTTGACGTTCCAGGTGATCAGTCTCATGTCCCGTCCCTCCGGAGCAGGGCGGCGGCCCGGCTCAGCGCCTTCTGCACCGGGGGCCGGGTGCCCACGTACACCACCCCCGCCAGGGCCAGCACCTGCTTGTAAAACCGGAAGGCAATTCCCAGGTAGGCCAGCAGGGCGGCGGCAAACAGCCCGGTTTTCAACAGGCGGTCCCGCTCCAGCAGGGCGGCCCCCCGGGCGGGAATGCTGGTATCGTCCCAATGCGCTCTCATATTCAAGCGTGGCTCCTTTCCAAGTCCAAGAGGGTCTGCTTCAGCTCCAGCCCGCCGCCGTAGCCGGTGAGGGAGCCGTTCGCCCCCACCACCCGGTGGCAGGGGATGAAGATGGACAGGGGGTTGTGGTGGTTGGCCTGTCCCACGGCGCGCACGGCCTTGGGGCGGCCTACCCGCCGGGCCAGCTCCCCGTAGGTGACGGTCTCGCCGTAGGGGATCTCCTCCAGAGCGCGCCAGACCGCCCGCTGGAATTCGGTCCCCCAGGGGGCCAGGGGCAGGCTGAATTCCCGCCGCAGGCCGGTCAGATACTCCAGCAGCTGCCGCCGTCCCTCGGCCAGCAGGGGGGTCTCATGGACGGCGATCCGGGGGTACCCCTGGCCGGGCAGCCAGATGTGGACGAGGGCGTCCCCCTCCTCCGCCAGGGCCATCTGCCCCACCCGGGTGTCAAAGATAGTCAGATCCACAGCGCGGCCCCCTCAATAGCGCCGGATGACGGCCACCACCTTGCCCAGCAGCTCCGCCTGGTCGCCGTCAATGGGCTCATACGCGTCGTTTTCGGGCAGCAGCCAGATGTGGCCGTCCCGCCGGCGGAGGGTCTTCACCGTGGCCTCGTCCTCAAAGAGGGCCACCACGATCTCCCCGTTGCGGAAGCTCTGCCGCCGGTGGACCACCACCAGATCGCCGGGGAGGATTCCCGCGTCCCGCATGGACTCCCCCCGGACCCGGAGGGCGAAGTGCTCCCCGCTCAGACCGCCGGTGTCGAAGAGCAGATACTCCTCGATGCACTCCTCGGCCAGGATGGGGGACCCGGCGGCCACGCTGCCCACCAGGGGCACCCGGTTGGCGACGCTGTCCAGCTCCTCGGCCACCGGCCGGCCGGGCCCGCCGCTGACGGTGATGGCCCGGGTCTTTCCCTCGGCCTTGTGGATGACCCCCTTTTCCTCCAGGGCTTTCATGTGAAAGTGGACCGTGGAGGGGGATTTGAGGCCCAGATATGTGCCGATCTCCCGCACCGAGGGCGGATAGCCGTGCTCGGCGGAAAAGGAGACGATATAGTCGTAGACCTGCTGCTGCTTTCGGGTCAGCGGTTTCATCGCGGATCCCTCCCTATTTTATGATTCTGCCTCTATTGTATCACAGATCCGGGCAATCTGCAAACATTCGTTCCATGCTTTTTGTGCAAATTTTCGGTTGACTTTTGTGCAATTTCCCCGTAAAATAAGTGAGCTCACTAATCATCAGCATACTGATAATCAGTCCGCAAACGAAAGAAGGATGCCATATGGAGCCCTGTGCCGCCACACCGGGTATGATGTTCCATATTCTTCACCGCGCACACGCAAACGCCGTGCAGGCAAACATCAGCGCCGCAGGGCTGGCGGATTTGGGGTCCCCCCTGATTCTGCTGCTTCTGCGGGACTGGGACCAGTCCCGGGGCGCCCCCGCCCAGCGGGACCTGGCCGACGCCTTCCACGTGACCCCCGCCACCATGGCCATGTCCCTGAAAACCCTGGAGCGGGGCGGCTATGTGGAGAAGACCACCGACCGGCAGGACCAGCGCTGCAAGCGGGTGGCTATCACCGGAAAGGGCCGTGCGGCCGTGGACACCTGCCAGCAGATCTTTGCGTGGATCGACCGTCAGATGCTGGACGGCTTCACCCCCGAGGAGCGGGCGCAGCTGCACGCCTATCAGCTGCGGATGCTGAGCAATATCCAGAAGGTTGGGGGGACTCTGGACAATCCCTGTGAAAGGATGGAATGCCAATGCTGAAATCCCTACTGCCCTTTCTCCGGCAGTACCGGAGGTACGCCCTTCTGGCCCCCCTCTTTGTGGTGCTGGAGGTGGCCTGCGAGCTGGTGCTGCCCCGGGTCATGGCCGCCATTGTGGACGTGGGCATCCCGGAAGGCAGCACCGCCTATATCGCCCGGATGGGGGCGCTGATGGTGGCGCTGGCCCTGCTGTCCATGACCTGCGGCGTGCTCTCCGCCAAGTTTTCCGCCGCCGCCAGCCAGGGCTTCGGCGCCAATCTGCGCCAGGGGCTCTATGACAAGGTGCAGGACTTCTCCTTTGCCGATATCGACCGGTTCTCCTCCGCCTCCCTCATCACCCGCATGACCAACGACGTCAACGCCCTGACCATGATGATCGCCATGGGCCTGCGGATGCTGGTGCGGGCCCCGGTGATGCTGGTGGCCGCCCTGATCATGGCCTTTACCATCAACGCCTCTCTGGCCGCGATTCTGGTGGTGGTGATCCCCATCATGGCCCTGGCCATCGCCCTGCTCATGAAGCTGTGCATTCACCTCTTCGAGCTGATGCAGAAGCGGATCGACAGCCTGAACAACACCGTCCAGGAGAACCTGGTGGCGGTGCGGGTGGTGAAGGCCTTTGTCCGGGCCGGGTACGAAAAGCTGAAATTCATGCGCTCCAACGACGCGCTCACCGAGGCGTCCCTGAAGGTGGGCACCCGGGTGGTGCTGATGCTGCCTATTATGATGATTTCCCTCAACGGCGCCATGGTGGCGGTCCTCTGGTCGGGGGGCCGGCAGGTCATGGCCGGGGGGATGCTGGTGGGCGATCTGACCTCCTTCCTCACGTACATTACCCAGATTCTGTTCAGCGTCATGATGGTGGCCATGTCTCTGCTCCAGCTCTCCCGGGCCCAGGCCTGCGCCCACCGCATTGACGAGGTGCTGCGCACCGAGCCAGACATCCAGGACGGCCAGGAGGCCGCCGGTGCGGAGCTGCCCGCCCCCCGGGGCCGGGTGGAGTTCCGGGACGTGTCCTTCAAGTACGTGACCACCGGCACCGGCGACGACGTGCTCGCCCACATCAACCTCACCGTGGAGCCCGGACAGTTTGTAGCCATCGTGGGGGGCACCGGCGTGGGCAAGTCCTCTCTGGTGAATCTGATCCCCCGGTTCTACGACGTCACCGGCGGCAGCGTGCTGGTGGACGGCATGGACGTGCGGGACTACCCCCTGGACGCCCTGCGGGGCCGCATCGGCATGGTGCTGCAAAACAACGTGCTCTTCTCGGGGACGATCCGGGAGAATCTCCTCTGGGGCAAGGCGGACGCCACCGAGGCAGAGCTCATCCAGGCGGCGAAGGACGCCCAGGCCTACGACTTCATCATGTCCTTCCCCGACGGGTTTGACACCTGGCTGGAGCAGGGGGGCGTCAACGTCTCCGGCGGCCAGAAGCAGCGCCTGTGCATCGCCCGGGCCATGCTGCGCAAGCCCGCGGTGCTCATCCTGGACGACTCCACCTCCGCCGTGGACAGCGCCACCGAGGCCTCGATCCGGGCCTCCTTCTCCCAGAACCTGAAGGACACCACCGTGATCATCATTGCCCAGCGCATCAGCTCGGTGCAGTACGCCGACAAGGTGGTGATCCTGGACGACGACCACATCGCCGGCATGGGCACCCACGAGGAGCTGCTGGCCGGCAGCGCCATCTATCAGGAGATCTACCAGTCTCAGCAAGAGGGGGTGCAGGAGTAATGGCAGAGCAGAAAACAACCCAGACCGCGCCCAAAATGGGCGGTCCCGGCCCTCACGGCGGCCCCCGGGGCGGCTTCCAGAAGCCCAAGCACCTGAAAAAGACCGTCCGCCGCCTGCTGGGCTACCTGGCCCACCGTCCTGTGCTGCTGGCGCTGGCCATCCTGTGCCTGCTGGTGTCCACGGCCTGCTCCCTGGCGGGGTCCTACCTGCTGCGGCCCATCATCAACAACTTTATCTACTCCGGAGCCACGGATTTCAAGGGGCTGGGGCTCTCCCTGCTGGGGCTGCTGGCCATCTGCCTGGTGGGGGCGGCGGCCACCTACTTCCAGTCGGCCACCATGATCCGCCTGGCCCAGCGGGGGATCAACCGCCTGCGCAAGGAGCTCTTCGACAAGCTCCAGGACCTCCCTCTCAGCTACTTCGACCAGCACACCCACGGCGAGCTCATGAGCCGCTTCACCAACGACGCCGACAATGTGCAGACCGCCATGGAGCAGAGCGTGGTGTCCCTCATCTCCAGCGTGCTCACCTTTGTGGGCGTGGTGGTCCTGATGCTGGCCACCAACCCCCTGCTGTTTCTGGTCACGCTGGCGGTGCTGGCGGTGACGGTGCTGGTCTTCGTGAAGCGGGGCGGGGCCTCCCGCCGGTACTACCAGACCCAGCAGGCCGCCCTGGGCGCCGTCAACGGCGACATTCAGGAGACCATCGAGGGCCTCAAGGTGGTCAAGGCCTTTACCCACGAGCAGGCCGCCAAGGACGCCTTCCGGGCCAAGAACGAGACCTTCCGGGACGCGGCCACCAAGGCCAACTTCTACTCCACCTCCATCATGCCCATCTCCTACAACCTGATGAATGTGAGCTTTGCCCTGACGGCCTGCTTCGGCGGCCTGCTGGCGGCCTTCGCCGGGTTCGACCTGGGCGGCCTGGTCATCTACCTGAACTACTCCAAGCAGGTGGGCCAGCCCCTGAACCAGATCTCCCAGCAGATCACCACCATCCTGTCCGCCCTGGCGGGCGCGGAGCGCATCTTTGAGGTGATGGACACCGAGCCCGAGCTGGACGAGGGCCGGGTCACTC
Organism: uncultured Flavonifractor sp.; assembly: GCA_947649225.1. GTDB lineage: Bacteria > Bacillota > Clostridia > Oscillospirales > Oscillospiraceae > HGM12998. The sequence goes on along the minus strand of CANSQX010000025.1, from coordinate 21,285 downwards.
TGGTGCCCGCGGTGAAGGACGAAAACGGGGTCCTCACCGAGCGCACCGGCGGCGGACACGCCGACACCTGGGCCTGGAAGGCCCCCAAGGGCGGCCCCCTGGAGCTGGTCCCCGTCCGGGTGGCGGAGGACGGGGACGGCCTGGAGGAGCTTCCCGCTCCCGGCCCCGGATCCCGCTGGGCCTGGAAGTACAACCAGCACGGGCAGATCACCCTGCACCTGGTCCGGGGCGCGGCCCGCAACCTGCCGGACGAGGACTGCTACTACACCGAGCTCAAGGGCGCGGTCCGGTTCACCGATGTGGACTTCTCCTATGTCCCCGGCAAGCAGGTGCTGAAAAAGGTGACGGTCTACGCCAACCCGGGCCAGAAGATCGCCTTTGTGGGCTCCACCGGCGCGGGCAAGACCACCATCACCAACCTCATCAACCGCTTCTATGAGATCGAGCGGGGCGCCATCACCGTGGACGGCATCGACGTGATCCGCATCAAAAAGGACGACCTGCGGGAGGCCATGGGCTCGGTGCTCCAGGACACCCACCTGTTCACCGGCACCATCATGGACAACATCCGCTACGGCCGGCTGGACGCCACCGACGAGGCGTGCATCGCCGCCGCCAAGAGCGCCAACGCCCACTCCTTCATCCGCCGCCTCCCCGAGGGGTATCAGACCATGGTGTCCGGCGACGGCGGCAACCTGTCCCAGGGCCAGCGCCAGCTGCTGGCCATCGCCCGGGCCGCCGTCAAGGATCCCCCGGTGATGATCCTGGACGAGGCCACCTCCTCCATCGACACCCGCACCGAGCGGCTCATCGAAAAAGGCATGGACGCCCTCATGGAGGGGCGCACCGTGTTTGTGATCGCCCACCGGCTGTCCACCGTGCGCAACTCCAACTGCATCGTGGTCATCGAGCACGGCGAGATCGCCGAGAAGGGGGACCACGCGGAGTTGATTGCCCAGGGCGGACGGTATTACCAGCTCTACACCGGCCAGTTCCAGCTGACGTAGGGGCTCCCCCGCAGGAAACTGGGCAAAAAGCGTCCCGTCAGCCGCATTCCGCACCGGATCCGGTCTATACCGGGTCCGGTGCTTTTTGGCTTGCATGTTCCCCGGGAGTGTGATATACTTATCTCAGAAAGTGAGAAATCAATCACAGAGGGAGGAAACCCATTGGCATCCTTTGTATGCAGGCTCAAGGAACGCCGTCTGGCCGCCGGGCTGACCCAGGAGGAGCTGGCGGACCGGGTGGGGGTCCGGCGGGAGACCATCGGGCGGCTGGAGGCCGGGCGGTATAACCCCTCCCTCCGGCTGGCCTGGGACATCGCCCGGGCGGTGGAGGCCCCCATCGAGGACATCTTTCTCCTGGACGAGAGGAGGTCCGATATGGATCAGGTACGGGAATACCACTTTGTCCGCCGGGAGGACCTGGCGCACGCCGCCGCCGGCGAGGCGGTGCGGGAGCTCCCCTTCGGGCGGATCGAGGAGACCCGCCGGGGCCCCCGCTTCTACTTCACCAACCGCTTCCGCAGCCCGGAGACCATGCTGGACTTCGCCCGCGCCCACCCCCACCTGGCCCTCTGCAACGAGAGGGGGGAGGAGTGCGATCCGGAGACGGTGGCCGGTGAGGTCCGGGGCATGAAGATCGGCTTTTCGGGGGCGGGCAGCCGCACCGGCTCCGCTCAGGGCGTCTCCTACAGCGATCTGAGCGAGTGGGAGCGCTGAGCACAAAAGAATCCCCGGTCTCCGGAGCGCCGTGCTCCGGAGACCGGGGATTTTTTGGAGAGAACGCGTCACGGCCGGGCAGAGCCTGACCGTGCTTCCGTGATCTGGCCGGGCAGGGGCTCCGGCGGCCGGACGCAGGCGGCGGCCCGCCAGTCCGCCCCGCCGTAGGCCCGGAAGTGCAGGCCGTCCCGCTCCCCCGCCTCCCCGGGGGCGAGCAGGGGCACGGCGATGGTCCGGGGCGGGCGGCGCAGGCCGGTCCCCTCCTGCTTGACCCGGGCCTCCTTTAAGGTCCACAGGGTGTAAAAGTCCCCCCAGCCGCCGCCCCGGGCCTGGAGCCACTGGAATTCCGCCTCCGAGAGGGCGTACCGGGGCAGCCCCGCCCCCCGGGGACAGACCCGCTCCACATCCACTCCGATGGGAGCGGCCCCCACGCCGCACAGGGCCAGGGGGCCGCTGTGGCTCACGTTGAAGCAGATCGCCGGGTAAGCGGGGAACCAGGGCTTGCCGCCGGGCAGGCGGTCTATGGGCGGCAGCTCCGTCAGGCCGGAAACCGCCTCCAGGGCCCGGGCCAGCAGAGCGGCGCTCTCCCGCTTGCCGTCCGCCCCCCGGGCCAGCCAGAGCTCCGCCATGGCGCTCCCCCCTCTCCTGCGTTTTTCCCTATGATACCACGGCTGTCAAGGGTCCTCGAAGGTCCCCAGGAACAGGGGGACCCCCCGCTCCAGATCCACGATGCCGTAGAGGAAGGGGCGGTCGAAGATCAGCGTCTCGGGCGGGGCGGCGGCCCCGCCGGACATCCCGCCGAAGGTGAAGGCGAAGGCCCGGGCGCCCTGCTCGTCCACCTCGACGCCTGCGCCGTGGATCACGGTGCTGAGGTAGAGGGGATTGCCGTCCTCATCGGTCCCCATAGGGGAGAAGTCGGCCAGGAGGGGGTCCAGGGCGTCGGTGAGGCCCAGAGCCGCCAGGGGCTCCAGCAGGGAGTCCTTCCACATGACCTCGAATTTCGGGAGGTAGAGCCGGAGCCAGGTCTCCTCCCGCCCGGCGATGAGGTCCGCCAGGGCTTCCCCGTCCAGATCGTCCAGGAGATCCTCCAGGGTGTGCCCCTCGCCGGGCATGAGGGCCAGAAGGGCCAGCCGCCCGTCCCGGTAGGGCAGCAGCACGCCTCCGGCGGTCTCCGTGCCCACGTACAGGTCGCTCCGGCCGCCGCTGCACATGAAGTCCCGATCAGCGGTGGCCCCGGTCCCGTAAAAGGGCCGCTCCATGGTGTCGCCGGGGTCGAACTTGTCCTGCCATTTGCCTTCAAAATAGACGGCGTTCACCAGGGCCAGCACGGTCTCCGGGTCGATCCCGCTCAGGGCGTTTTCGATGTGTCCGCCGGTGTTCTGCTTGATCCAGCGGTTGATGTCCCCCCGGGTTCTGTCCTGGGTGAAATCGGCCGCGAACACCCCGGCCTGATAGGTCCCGGTACAGCGGCCCACGAAGGAATCCTCCGCCCGGACCCGCCGGTCCAGCCACAGGCTGTCCGCGATGGAGAGCTCCGTACCGTTTTCCAGGGCGGCGTAATCCGTCAGCAGGGAGGCGCAGTTGGCGTTGAGGGCCTCCAGATCCGCGCCGCCGGCCAGCAGGTCCTGGAACTGGGCCGAGGTGTTCCCCGCCGCGCCGTTGGCCGCCATGGACAGGCAGAGCAGCACGCTCAGAGGGGACAGGAAGGTGTTTTCCCCCGGCGTCCTGGCCTCCCGCAGGAGGTTCAGGCCGAACTCCCCCAGGGCGGCGTCCAGCGCGGGCTGGGCGGACACCGCCGCGGGGGGCGGGGACGTCCGGGGCTTTAGGGCGGCGGTCCCGCCGGAGCAGGCGGTGAGCGCCAGGGACAGCGCCAGGACAAGAGACAGCAGCTTTCTTTGCATGGTGCATCCTCCTTTCAAAAATCCGGTTGCCTTTTAGACGCGGGCGGGGTTAAAATGTTCCTGCGTGAATCTTAAAGGCTTCTTAAAGCTTTTCCGCCGGTGGAATTAAGACGAGGCGGCTACAATACGGAACATGGGGTGATACCGTTGTACAACATTCTCATCTGCGACGACGATCGCGACATCGTCTCCGCCCTGGACATCTACCTCACCAGCGAGGGCTACCGCACCCTCCACGCCTGCGACGGCCTGGAGGCCATCCGGGCGGTGGAGGAGCACCACGTCGACCTCATCCTGATGGATGTGATGATGCCCAACCTGGACGGCATCCGGGCCACCGCCAGGCTGCGGGAGAGCCGCAACGTGCCCATCATCCTCCTCACCGCCAAGAGCGAGGACAGCGACAAGGTTCTGGGGCTGAACATCGGGGCCGACGACTACGTGACCAAGCCCTTCAACCCCATCGAGGTCCTGGCCCGGGTGAAGAGCCAGCTCCGGCGGTACACCACCCTGGGCGGCCAGCCGAAGCCGGAGGACAGCCAAACCTTTGTCAACGGCGGCATTGTGCTGGACGACGCGGCCAAGGCGGTGACGGTGGACGGGGACCCGGTGAGCCTCACCCCCATTGAGTACAATATTCTGCGCCTGCTGATGAAGCACCCCGGCCGGGTCTTTTCCACCAGCCAGATCTACGAGCTGGTGTGGAACGACCCCTCCCTGGGCTCGGAGAACACCGTGGCCGTCCACATCCGGCATTTACGCGAGAAGATCGAGATCGACCCGGCCAACCCCCGCTGCCTCAAGGTGGTGTGGGGCCTGGGCTACAAGATGGAAAAACTGTAGGGCGGAGTTCCCTCCGCCCGGGAGGCATGCGCCATGAACAAACCGCTCCGCACCAGCCCCGTTCTCCGGGCGCTGGCATTGATTCTGGCCCTGATCACCCTGGCGGGGGGCTTTTGGGCCACCATCTTCACCCTCGGCCAGTGGGACGACATCTGGACCGGGGGGAACTACTACAGCAGCAGCGGCTATTACCACCGGCTGTATGAGCGCACCGCGCAGGTAGAACACCTGGTCAGGCTCATGCAGAACCGCCAGTGGGACGGCGGCAAGCTGTCCTACACCGACCAGCAGCAGCTGGAGCTGTTTCAGCAGGCCCTGTCGGCCGAGAGAACCAACTTCCGCTTCCGGGTGCTGGACAACGAGACCGGAGAGCTGGTCTACACCAACCTGACCGGGGACACCTCAAAAAGGGCGCTGGAGCGGGAGGTCCCGCAGATCCACTACACCTCCACGGAGCTGGAGCGCAGCAGCGGGACCCAGGGCGGCGACTACTTCACCTGGGACGGAATGCGGGACTGGTACCAGGTCCACATTATGCTCCCCGACTTTACCAGCGTGATCTGCACCCCGGAGGACACCGGGACCGCCGCCCGGTACGGCTGGCTCCTGGTGGATGGCGGGGAGTGGAGGTATGTCCCCGAGCAGGACGGCCGCAGGCTCTGCCGGGAGCTGGCGCTGGAGTACGGCGTTTTGGACCCCTTGGATGTCCACGACGAATTTCTGGAGGGCTGGCATGAGTACAGCAAGTACGCCCAGTACCTGCCCCACATCGCCCTGGCCACCCTGGCGGCGGACCTCTGCTGCCTGCTGCTGACCGTCTTTCTGTGCCTGGGGGCCGGACGGCGGCGGGACCGGCAGGGGGTGGTCCTCCGGCCCTTCGACCATATCCCCCTGGAGATCGTGGGGGTGCTGGAGTTCTTCGCCTGGGCCATCCTCCTGGGCGCCGGGGACTCCATGACCTACGCCGTCAGCAATGGCATAATCGCCCCGGACACCGCGGCGGGGCTGGTGGTGGTCTCTCTGGCCGGGGCCGGACTGGCTCTGCTGGCCGTGCTCACCGTCTCTGTCCGGATTAAGGCGGGGACCATCCTCACCAACACCCTGACCTGCCTGATCGGCCGGGCCATCGCACGGGGCGTCCGGAATGCCGCCGGGACCTGGCCCCTCACCGGGCGGGTGGTGGGGCTCTTCCTCCTGTATCTGCTGGGTACCCTCCTCACCGGCCTCACCCTCTTCCTGATCCCCGTCTACCAGGGGCTGGTGCTGTGGGCCCTGTGCCGGTGGACCATCCAGTGGAACAAAGTCCGGGCGGGCGCCGGACGCATTGTAGGCGGCGATCCGGACGCCAGAATCGACACCCGCAAGATGTACCGGGATCTGGCGGAGCACGCCGGACAGCTCAACGACCTGGGCTCCGCCGTCAGCACCGCCGTGGAGGAGCGGCTCCAGAGCGAGCGATTCAAGACCGAGCTTATCACCAACGTCTCCCACGATCTGAAGACCCCCCTTACCTCCATCATCAACTATGTGGACCTGCTGAAGAAGGAGGACATCCGGAACGAAAAGGCGGCGGAGTACCTAGAGGTCCTGGACCGCAAGAGCCAGCGGCTGAAAAAGCTGACCGAGGATCTGGTGGAGGCCAGCAAGGCGTCCACCGGAGCCCTGACAGTCCATCCGGAGCGGATTGGGGTGGTCCAGCTGGTCCAGCAGGCACTGGGAGAATTTGAGGAAAAATTTTCCCAGCACCGGCTGGAGCCGGTGCTCACCGTCCAGGACGGTGAGATCTATGTAATGGCAGATGGCCGCCATCTCTGGCGGGTGATCGACAACCTGCTCTCCAACTGCAACAAGTACGCCCTGGAGGGCACCCGAATCTATGCGGATGTGATCCGGCAGGGGGGGCAGGTGGCCCTCACGGTGAAGAATGTCTCCAAAACCGCCTTAAATATCCCGGCGGAGCAGCTGATGGAGCGCTTTGTCCGCGGAGACCAGTCCCGGACCACCGAGGGCTCCGGCCTGGGGCTGTCCATCGCCCGCAGCCTCACGGAGCTCCAGGGCGGCGTGTTCCTCCTGGAGGTGGACGGCGACCTGTTTAAGGCCATTGTCCGCTTCCCGGAGGCCCCGGCCGCCTCCGATCCGCCGGCGCTGGGACTGGACCTTTTGAAATAACAGAAACGAAACAAGGCGGCGGGCCAATGCCCGCCGCCTTAGCTTGCCGAAAAGGCGCCGTTTCATCCTTACGGATCAAACGCGTTCCAAGTTTAAAAACCCGCCCAAAGGGAACCGGCTTCAGCCATGTGCCGAAACCGGCTCCAGCCGAACCGCGCCCCGCGCAGTCCGCAGGTGAGCCTGGAGCTTTCCTTTGTCAGTCCAAAAATTGAATCCCGCCGCCGATCACGCCGTCGCCGATATAGACGCTGAGGGTGGCGTCCATCTCGGCGGCCCAGAAGTGCTCGTAGTGGGGAAAGGCCCGGCGCATCTTCTCGCCCAGCTCGGCCATTTCGGCGGGGGCCCCGCCGTTGGCCATGCCCAGGTTGTAGCGGCGGCGGCCGCTGCCCAGCTTTTCCCGGATCAGGGTCAGAATCTTCTCCTGGACCTGCCGCCGTCCCCGGACCTTGGCGATGCTCTGGAGCTGGCCGTCCGGCGCAAAGGTGACGATGGGCTTGATATGGAGCATGGTCCCCGCCAGGGCGGTGATCCGCCCGATGCGCCCGCCCCGGAACAGGTACTCCAGGGTGTCCACCGAGAAGAAGGGGAAGATATTCCGGATCAGAAAGGGGGTCCGGCGGTTTTTCAGCTCCTCCCAGGAGGCCCCGGCCTGGATCTCCTCCCAGAGCTGGAGCAGGGTGACGCCGATGGCCAGGGAGCCGCTTCTGGAGTCGTAGACGGCGATCTCCAGGTCCTCCCGCTGCTCGGCCTGAACCCGTACCATGTTGCAGGTGCCCGACAGGCCCCCCGAGAGCATCACGGCCAGCACCCGCTCATAGCCGTCGGCGCGGATGCGGTCCAGGGTGTCGCTGATGGTCCCCCCGTCGGGGAGGGAGGTCCGGGGGAGCTCCCCCGCCTTCAGCCGGCGGTAGATGTCGGGCGCGTGGATATCCACGCCGTCCTGGTACTCCCCATCCTGGCAGAGAATCCGCAGCGGCACCACATAGATGGGCTTGCCCTCCCGCAGCTGCGGGGGGAGGTCGGCGCAGGAGTCCGTCAAGAGCGCGATCTTCCAGGGATTGGGCAACATAATCCTCCTGTTCTCTCTTCCGTGGGCGGATGGCGGGTCCATTTTGCAGCAGATGGTTTCTATTCTAACAATCTCTTGGCTTAATCATACCAGCGCGGCCGGGCGCTGTCAAGAAAAGTCCGCGCCTTTTTCCGCCTTTTGCAGGGGGACATGCAATCCCGGCCCCGCCGGCGCATACCCATATGGGACGGAGGTGAGACCGGTGTCAAGGCTGCTCTCCCAACAGCGTTCCCGCGATCTGCTTCTGGGGCTGGCCCTGCTGCTCGCCACCCTGGGGCTGCTGCTCTTCCCCCAGGAGACCATGGCCGCCGCCCGGGACGGCCTGAGGCTGTGCGGAAACGTCATCATTCCCTCGCTCTTTCCCTTCTTTGTGCTCTCCTCTCTGGTGGTGGAGCTGGGACTGGCGGGCTATCTGGGCCGGGCCCTGGAGGGGATCATGCGGCCCCTGTTCCGGGTGGGCGGGGCCTGCGCCTCGGCCTTTGCCCTGGGGTTCATCGGGGGCTATCCGGTGGGGGCCCGGACGGCCATCAGCCTCTACCAGAACGGCATGTGCACCAAGACCGAGGCCGAACGGCTGCTCTCCTTCTGCAACAACTCGGGGCCCGCCTTTATCCTGGGGGTGGTGGGGGCCGGGGTCTTCTCCAGCAGCGCAGTGGGGGTTCTGCTCTACCTGGCCCACGCCGCCGCCTCGGTCTGCGTCGGGGTGCTCTTCCGCTTCTACCGCGCCGGCGGGGAGGGGGCGTCCGCCGCCGCCAAAGCGCCCCCCCGGTTCGAGGCCAAGCGGTTCACCACCGCCTTTACCGGCTCCGTCACCGGCGCGTTTCTCTCCACCCTGAACATCTGCGCCTTTGTGATCTTCTTCACGGTGGTGATCCGGCTGCTCTTCCTCTCGGGGGTGCTGCCGGGGACGGCCAAGCTGCTGGGGCTCCTCCTGGGCCCCCTGGGGCTGGACCAGGCGTGGGCGGAAAAACTGCTCACCGGAGTGCTGGAGATCTCCTCCGGAGTGTGGACTCTGGCGGGGAGCGGGGCCCTGGCCGGCCGGCTCTCCATGGCGGCCTTCATGCTGGGGTGGGCCGGATTTTCGGTCCACTGCCAGGTGCTCTCCTTCATCGGGGACAGCGGCCTGTCGGTCAGGACCTATCTGGCGGGTAAACTGCTCCACGGGGGGCTCTCGGTGCTTCTGACCGCCGCCCTGGCCTGGATCTTCCCCCTGCGGGAGCCCGTCACCGCCTATCTGGCCGACCAGGTGGCCGCCCTGGCCGGGCTGGACTTCCACACGTCCATTACCATCTCCACGGTGGCCGCCTGGGTGGTGTTTCTCTTCTTTCTGGCCGTGGCCGCCCTGGCCATGCGAAAAACCGCTGGTAAACGCCGCAGGCGCGTGGTATAATGAGCGGTATCCGGATCAACACAGCCCGCCGCACGAAGGAGGTCCCGGCCCATGCTGTTTACCAAAGATATCGAGCCCCGCTGCGCCTACTGCGAGCGGGGCACCCACCTGGAGGAGGGCTCCATTCTCTGTATCAAAAAGGGGGTCGTCTCTCCCGGCGCGTCCTGCCGCGCCTTTCAGTACGACCCCTTCAAGCGGGTGCCCCCCCGTCCCCAGATGCCCGACTTCAGCCGCCTGAAGGATGCGGATTTCTCCCTGTAGCCCCATCGCCCGGGCAGCCGTTCTGCAAAAACGGCTGCCCTTTGGCGTGCTCCGGCCGATCCGGCGGCCGCCGGGACGGGGCGTCCACCCGTTCGATTTTGAAAATCACCGGCCTGGTACCGTCCGAACAGCAGGCGATCATGGTGTTTTCCTCCCGCATCCAGCCCTCCATGATGGAGCCGCCCTGGAGCCCTGCGTAGAGGTAGCGGGCGACGGCGTCCCATGCCTCGGAGCAGAACGGCAGCTTTGGCCCGCCCGCCACGGTGTCCGGGTCGGCGTCCGTCCTGACCAGCGTGTTCAGCCCCATATGCCAGAAATCGTCCCGCCCGTCAGAATACGGGGATCTCCCCCTCATAGCGGCGCGCCCGCTCCAACAGCGGGCCCTTCACCCCCATGGTAAAGGCAATGTCGCTGCTCCGGATGGCCAGAAGCGTATCCCCCGGCGAGAGCGCCAGGCACTCCATCATACTCCGGGACAAGCAGAGCGTCCCGTCCTCAGAACAGTCCGTCCAGCAGTAGGCGCAGCCCTTGTAGGGAAGGAATGCGCCGTGCGGCAGGGTGCCGTGCAGCAGCGCGGGGTTCTCCGACAGGATATGGCCCAGCTGCGAGGGCTCCAGCAGTCCCCGCCGGGTGACGCAGAACCCGCCGGTGCTCCGGCTCCCGGTAAAGAGGTACACCCTGCCCTCCGCGGCGATCTGGTACTCCTGCACGGCCTGCGGCGGAATGCGGACAGTGCCGTCTGCCCGGATCACGGACTTCCCGAATATAAATTTGCCGCCCTTGTTCATCTGGGGCATGGCGCACCGCTCCCTTCCCGGTCTTTGATTACCCCCTTGATTCTAGCACCGGCGTCCGCCTCTGTCCATAGACACAGGGGGACAGCCGGGCTCCCGCGATCCCCCGTAGACTTTTGGGGCCGTTTGTGCTACAATCATTCTGATTTCCGCGCCGCTGCGGCGCAAAGGGAGGTTTTGGACTTGAGACAGACAGCCGCCCTGCTCCTGTGCGCGGTGCTGCTGGCGGCGCCGGTCTCCGGCTGCACGGCGGCCCCCGCCCCGCCGGGGGGACCGGAGGACCACACCCTGCGCTCCGCCGTCCTCTACTACGGGGAGGACCGGGCCTGGGAGGACGCCTGGTCCCATCTGGAGCAGTCCCTGCTGGTCAACCTGACCGTCGAGGCGGCGGACGTATCCCAGCCCCTCACCCTGGCGGACTACGACCTGCTCTACCCGGACCCCAGTATTCTGGAGGCCCCCGGCGCTCCGGCGCTGCTGGAGGCGCTCGTTGCCTATACCGAGGCGGGGGGCGCGCTCTTCCTGGACAACGCCTTTGCCGCCGTCCTCCCCGCCCCCTTTCTGGGGATCCAGGGGAGGGTGAAGCTCACCGGCTGCCCTGTGGCCCTGGAGGCCGCCGGGCCCGCAGGGGACCTGGACGAGCTGCGGAGCATCGTGCTGGACTTCGCCTCCCTCTACCCGGATTACACCGACTACGGCCGCCTATCCGGCTATGACTACGGCTGGGGCTTTCTCCCCGGCAGCGCCCAGCCCCTGGTCACGGCGGACGGTCTGGCCCTCTATACCATGAACCGGTACGGCAAGGGGTATGTGTTCCTCACCAACCCCCTGCTGCCCAACCTCTACTCGGTCAACGGCTTCTCCCTGGAGAGCCGGGACGCGCGCCAGGTCTCCCTGGCCAATTCCACGGCGGGGGCCAACCAGCTCCTGCGCAATGCCTTTGCAGGCTATGTGTCCAAGCGGCGCTTCGGCTACGCCCCCTACCGGGTGTTCGGCGTGCTGGGCCGCCCCTCCATGGCCTGGGAGCTCCATGTGGAGGACATCGACGGCATCGCCCGGGAGACCACCACCGCCTTTGCCGCCCTCTGCCGGGCGGCGGGGCAGATCCCCTCCTATACCCTGGTGCGCAGCACCTACTACTGGCTGGCCCGGCTGGAGACCGTGAGCTATGCCCGCAATCTGGGGACGGACGGGGCCTTCTCCTTCGAGATGGACTTTGAGGAAAACGCCTACTCCTCCGGGACCCACGTGGCCAGCGGGGACAGGCGGCTGGCCCTGGGCGTGGTGGAGAATGCGGGCAGCTATTTCCTGGACTACCCGGAGTACGATCAGCGGGCCTACCCCTATGCGGCCGACCTGGACGGAGACGGAACCCTGGACCTCCTCTGCGGGGCGGCCGACGGGCGCTTTTCCTTCTACCGGGGCGCCGGGGGCGCCGGCCGCTTCACCACGGAGGAGGCGGTCCTGCTGCACGACCCGGCGGGGGACCCCCTCTCGGTCCCCGGGTACTCGGCCCCTGTGCTGGCCGACGTGGACGGGGACGGAGTGCTTGACCTGATCTCCGGCGCGGCCGATGGACGGCTCTACTGGTTCGCCGGGTGCGGGGGACTGGTCTTTCAGCCCCGGGGGCTGCTGATCGACACCGGCCTGGACGGCCAGATCCTCCCCGACATAGGGGACTGGGACGGCGACGGACGCCCCGACCTGCTGGTGGGGAGCAGCTGCGGCGTGCTCCGGCTCTACCGGGGCGGCGCGGCCGGCCGGCTGGACCTGAAGCCCGCCCGCCATACGGATCTGACCTGGGGTCTGGCGGCCCTGGGCGGCTGGCTGGCCCCCCGGATGGTGGATCTGGACGGGGACGGGCGGCTGGACCTGGCGGTGGGCACCTTCGACGGCTATGTGGCCCGCCTGATGCGCCGGACGGACGGCTCCCTCCGGTTCGGCGGCTTCCTGTCCGCCCAGGAGACCAACTACAAGGGCAGCCGCAGCCTGAAATTCGGCAACAACTGCGTCCCCTTCTTCGCCGACGTGGACGGGGACGGCGCGCCGGACCTGCTGGCCGGGTGCCTGGAGTACGGCCTGGCCTGCGCCATCGACGGGGACGACTTCCCCTACCGGGCGGAGCTCCAGCGGGCCGTGGATGCCCTCCAGGCGGACGGGGCCTACCTCGGCCTCCACTTCTACACCAACGTCCACGCCTCGCCGGAGCGGGAGGCCGCCGAGCTGGCCGCCCATCTGCGGGCGCTGGAGTCCTACGGCATCGGCACCGCCCGGATCGGGGCCAACCAGCACACCTGGCACCTGAGCCGGGGGAGCCACACCCAGTCCTTCCGCAGCCTCTGGGAGGCCGGACTCCTGTGGAACTCGGGCTTCGAGCCCGCCCGGAGCAGCGCCACCCCCCAGGTGAGCGCCGAAAACGTGCTGGCCCTCCCCTTTTTCCTCCGGCTGGACGGGGCGCCCACCCTGCTGCTCCAGAACAGTGCCACCCTCACCTACGGAGACGAGGCCTGGCCCGCCCTCTCGGCCCGGTACGGGATGCCGGTCTGCCTCTACTACCACTGCGACTGGCTCTTTCAGGACCACATCCGGGCGGAGGCGGAGAACACCATCGCCCAGGCGGGGGCGTTCCAGCGGACCTATCAGTATAACTTTGTCCGGGAGGACCAGATGATGCTGGCCACTGCGGCGGCCTATCACCTCACCCTCGCCGCCGGGGAGGAGGACGGGGTGCTCACCCTCACCCCGGGTACGTCCGGGACGGACTACCCCCTCTATGAGGAGCGCTACCAGAACGCCTGCGGGGTGCGCCTCAGCTTTGCCCAGGGGGCCGATCCGGCGGAAATTTGTACCGACGCCGACGTGTGGTGCTGGGTGGACGGGGATCTCTATGTGGGGCTGAACCGGCCCGTCCGGGTGTGGCGGGACACGGCGTCCCCCGCCTCCCACCTGGCGCAGGTCAACCTGCCCGCCGTCATTGAGACCGGCGGGAACGGGGTCACCCGGATCTCCTTCCAGGAGGGCGGGATGATGCAGGCCGTGGTGGAGGGACCGGTCCAGTGCCGCTCCGGGGGCTGGACCCGGACGGAGGACGGAGACCGCACCGTCTTCACCCGGTTCGGCCCTGCGCAGCCCCTCTCCCTCTTCCTCGGACACTCAGAAAGGACGAAACAGCCATGAATTCCGCCATTATGCTGCTGGAGGCCACCGCCGCCCGGCTGGGGGACAAGCCCGCCCTCCAGGACGAGCACGCGTGCCTCACCTTCGGGGCCCTGCGCAGCCGGGCCCTCTCCATCTCCGCCGGGCTGGAGGCCGCCGCCAACGGCCGGACCGGCCTGCGCCCCGTGATCGTCTACCTGCCCAAGAGCGCGGACAGCGTGGCCTGCTTCGCCGGGGCCATGTACAGCGGACAGCCCTATGTGCCCGTGGCCGCCGACATCCCCCCCCAGCGGCTCCAGCACATCGCCGCCAGCCTGGGGCAGGGGCACCTCGTCACCTGCCCCGCGCTGGTTCCCAATCTGGAGGGGCTGACCCTGGACGGCTTCACCGTCCACCTGCTGGAGGACCTGACCGCCTTTCCCCCCGACGAGGCCGGAGCCCTGGACCGGGTGAGCCGGGTCACGGACACCGACCCCATCTATATCATGTACACCTCCGGGTCCACCGGCGTGCCCAAGGGGGTGACCATCCCCCACCGGGGGATCCTGGACTACGCCGCCTGGCTGGAGGAGACCTTTCCCTTTGATGAGACGACCGTGCTGGGCAACCAGTCGGCCTTCTACTTCGACAACTCCACCCTGGATATCTTCACCATGCTCCGCACCGGGGCCAAAATGGTGATCATCCCGGAGGTCCTGTTCCGCTTCCCGGCCAAGCTTCCCGCGTTCGTGGAGGAGCAGCACATCAACGCCATCTTCTGGGTGCCCACGGTGATGATCGCGGTGGCCAACTCCGGCGTTCTGGAGCAGCGGACCATGCCGGAGCTGAAAACCATCCTCTTCTGCGGGGAGGTCATGCCCAACCGCCAGCTCAACCAGTGGCGGCGGAGCCACCCGGACGCCCTCTATGCCAACCTGTACGGGCCCACCGAGATCACCGACGTGTGTACCTGCTACATCGTGGACCGGGACTTTGCCGACGCCGACCCCCTGCCCATCGGCCGGGCCTGCCGGAACATGCGGACGCTGATCCTCACCGAGGACAACCGCCCCGCCGCCCCCGGCGAGACCGGGGAGCTGTGCATCCTGGGCAGCGGACTGGCTCTGGGCTACTGGAACGCCCCGGAGCTCACCCGCCGGGCCTTTGTGCAGAATCCCCTGTGCACCGCCTATGACGAGCGCATGTACCGCACCGGCGATCTGGCCTATGAGGACAAGGACGGACGGATCATGTTCGTGGGCCGCCGGGACGCCCAGATCAAGCTGCGGGGCAACCGCATCGAGCTGGGGGAGATCGAGACGGCCGCCAAGAGCCTGGCGGCTGTGGAGAACGCCTGCGTGCTCTTCGACCCGGAGGCCCAGGAGATTGTCCTCTTCGTCCAGACGGCGGAAAAGCTGGCGCTGCGCAGGCTCAACCTGGAGCTGCGAAAGCGCCTGCCCGCCTACATGCTGCCCGGGCGGCTGGTGTGCATGGAGGCCCTTCCCCTCACCCCCAACGGCAAGCTGGACCGGGTGGGCCTGCGCGCCCAATTCCTCACGCCCAACGGCTGAGCGCGCCGTTTTACTCTTACAGAAAAAGGAGGATCAACCATGAACGAGATCGAACAGGCCCTGTACGACTTCATCAAGGAGAATTTCTCTATCGGCGACGACCCCGACTACACCCCCGGCGTCCACCTCTTCGACGCCGGGTTTGTGGACTCCCTGGGGGCCATTGAGATCCTCAACTTCGCCGAGGAGCGCTGGCACATCGAGATCACCCAGCGGGATCTGACCCTCTACCCCATGAACACGGTGCAGGAGATCGCCGCGGTGATCTCCGCCAAGGTGTAGCGTGGGGGCCGTCCGCGCCGGGACGCCGGAGGATCTGGAGGCCCTGCTCCCCCTCTATGACGCCCTCTACCGGGAGCTGCGGGGCTTCGGCCTGGCTTTCGACCTGGACCCGGCGGGCCTGCGGAGCGCCCTGTCCGCCATGCTGGGCGCCCGACGCTGTCTGGTGGCCGTGGCCGAGGGAGAGGGGGGCGCGCTGGTGGGCTTTCTCGCCGCCGGGGTGCTGCGGATGGACCGCAAGCTCACCTTCCGGGGCCAGAGTGCCGTGGGCATGATCCACGACCTCTATGTGGACCCGGCCTGCCGGGGGGCGGGGGTGGCCCGCCGCCTGCTGGACCGGGCCGAGGACTGGCTGGCCGGCCAGGGGGCGGCCCTGGTGGAGTGCCAGGTGGTGGAGGGCAACGGCCCGGGGGCGGCCTTCTGGGCCCGGCAGGGCTACGCCCCGTCCAGCGCCACCCGGGCCAAGGTCCTGCCGCCAAAGGAGGCTGCCCATGTGGTTTCTCCAGGCTGACACGCTGCTGGCCATTGCGGCCTTTGCCCTGATCATCGGGGTCTTGCGGCGGATCACCCCGCCCACCCTCATCCATGTGCTGGTCCCGGTGCTCAGCCTGACGGTGATCGCCTGGATCAGCCTGCCGCTGGCCGCGTTTACGCTGCTTTACACCCTGGCGGGCTTCCTGCTGGTGCGGCTGCTGCTGGCCCTGCCCGGCGGGGCGGGGAAGAAGCTCTGCTTCCCCCTGTTCTCCCTGCTGGCGCTGGTCCCCTTTTTCCTCAGCCGGGGAGAGGCCTTTGGGCTGGTCCTGCCCTTCCCGCTGGAGTCCATTGGGCTGGCCTTCCAGATGCTCAAGCTCATCGACGCCTTCTACTACGTCTACTACAGCGGCGAGCCCATCCGCTTTCTGCCCTTTTTGAACTACATGACCTACCTGCCCACCTTCACGGCGGGGCCCCTCTTCCGCTGGCGGGATTTTCTCCGGTCGTATGAAAAACCCCTGCCCCTGGATACGGCGGTCCTGTCCGCCGGGGTACGGCGGGTCATTCTGGGCCTGTTCAAAAAGGTGGTGCTGGCCGAGCTGGCCCTGACCGCCATGACCCGGCTCACCGCCCAGGCCTTCCGGCTGCCCGTGTGCCTGGGCATCACCGCGGTGAGCTACCTCATCCTCTACCTGGATCTGTCGGGCTACAGCGACATTGCCACCGGCCTGGGCCGGATCGGCGGACTGGAGGTCCCGGAAAACTTCAAGCGGCCCCTGGCCGCCCCCTCCTTCACCCAGTTCTGGCGGAGCTGGCACGCCACCCTCAGCGACTGGATTCGGGAGCACATCTACGTGGTGGTGGCCAAAAAGCGGCTGGGCCGGGGCGTCTCGGCCCTGATCGCCCTGGGCACTATGGTGATTATGAGCCTGTGGCACGGGTTCAACCTGCCCTATCTGCTGGCGGGCGTCTACAACGGGGCCCTGCTGGCCCTGGAGAACCTGCTGGGGCTCACCACTGTCAACAAGCGAAAGACCAAAAAGCCGGTGCTCCTGCTCCGGGCCTTGGCGGTCAATTTCCTGTTCGCGCTGAACACCCTGGTGTTCACCCTGCCCGCCGGTCAGGTGCCGGAGGTGCTCCGGGGTTTCATCCGGCTGTAGGAGGGCGTGGAGATGAAACGTTTTTTCCTGCGGGGGGGCGTCTTTCTGATCGCCCTGTGCCTGCTGGGGGCGGGGCTGGACCTGTGGCTCACCAAAACCGGGCCGGTGGAGCGCTCCACCCTTTTCCAGCCCAACGACTTTGAGAAGAGCGTCCTCTCCCACGGGGGGAGGACCCAATACGAGCGGATGATCTTCGGCAACTCCGTGATCATCTCGGCCTATATGGAGGACCAGAGCACGTCGGGTTACGCCAACTTCGGCATCGACTACGGGGTGATGACCGATCTGCGGGACATGCTCCGCCGGGGGGACGCGGAAGTGACCGGGGACCTGGTGATCGCCCTGAACTACTTCGTGTTTCTGGACACCATGGACACCAACCCCACCTACCCCTGGCACCGGAAGCCCTGGGAGCCCTACCTCTACTTCCAGCGGGACCGGCTCCACACCCTCTGGACCAACGGGGTGGAGAGCGTGCTCCAGGGCGGGCCCTTCGTGACCGAACGGTACGAGAGCCTGAACAAATACCTGTACTTCGGCATGATGGACGACGCCCAGCTGGAGGAGCGGATCGCCGTCCACAGCGAGCTCTACTGGGGCCTGGGGCCGGAGTCCTATCAGGAAAACCTGGCGGCCCTGGAGGACGTGATCGCCTACTGCCGGGCGCACGGCATCCGCCTGCGGGCGGTCTGGATGCCCTGGAATCCCTATATCCCCATGCCGGAGAACCCCGCCCGGGTGCGGGAGCTGGCCGACGCCATCCTGGCGGAGGGGGGCGTGGAGGTGCTGGACCTGGAGGATGCTTTCCCGCGGGAGTGCTTCCACGATCTGGGCCACCTGAACGTCCAGATCGGGGCCGAGGCATTTACCGCGCACATCGACCCCTGGCTGAACGAGGCCGCGTAATCCGTTTTCTCGGGAGGGATGGAACATGAAGCGCTTTCCGGAGCACCCCCTCGGCCAGATTGTGCTGGCCGCCGTCTATCTGCTGATGCTCTGCGCCGTGCTGGTCTTCTTTACGGGCCACGGCGTCTTTATCTACGAGGGGTTTTAGGGAGAGAATCCCAATTCCCCTTTGACTGGAGGTACCCCCTTGTTTGACGGAATTCTCTTTGACCTGGACGGCACCCTCTGGAACGCCCTGGAGGGCATCTGTGCCGCCTGGAACCTGGCGCTGGCTGAGGAGCTCCCCGCCCTGGCGGGGCAGGTGACCCCGGATCGGCTCATGCCCCACATGGGGAAGGTGCTCCCCGACATTGTGCGCAGCCTCTTCCCCGGCGCGCCCCCGGACGGCCTGGCCCGGGCCCTGGATCGCTGCTGCGCCATTGAGAACCAGTACCTGGCCGCCCACGGGGGCGTCCTCTATCCCGGCGTGGCCGAAACCCTGCCCGTGCTGGCGGAGCGGTTTCCCCTGTTCATTGTCAGCAACTGTCAGGCGGGATATATTGAGGCTTTCTTTGCCGCCCATGGGCTCCAGAACTATTTCCGGGACTGGGCCTGCCCCGGAAGCACCGGCCGGCCCAAGGCGGACAACATCCGGCTGGTGGCAGAGCGCAACGGGCTGGCGCGCCCCCTCTATGTGGGGGACACCCAGGCCGACCTGAACGCCGCCGGCGCTGCCGGCGTCCCCTTCCTCCACGCCGCTTACGGCTTCGGGACGGTGGAGGGGGTCCCCGCCATCCAGAGCATGGAGGAGCTGCCAGGACTGCTGGAAACACTGGGAACATAACAAAATGGGGAGCGGCAAGGCCGCTCCCCGTTCGCTTATACTTTTTCCACCGGGAACAAGACCCCCGTGGCCAGCTCCTCGGGAGGGGTAATATCCGGATTGTTGAGATACCGGTCAATGGCCGGGCCGCAAATGCGGTACTCCGGATGCTGGGCCATCCAGGCCGCCAGAGCCTCATAAGCGCCGGGGAGCCCCTCATAGGGGCCCTTGTGGATCACCGTGGCGCAGGCGGCATAGGCGGGCTTTTGGGTGGTACCGGGGCCGGGCTCCACCACGGCCTGGACCTCCACATCGGCATTTTCGTAATCGAACTCCTCGCTGTGATAGAGCATCTGGATGGGTCCAGACTGCTCCATACCCCGCTGCCTGATCTCCCGGCGCAGCTCCTGAAACAGGTCGTGGAACTCTGTCACCGGAACGGTGCGGCGGATGCCGAATACGGTCTGGGCCGGATCGGGCATCAAAATCACATCATACTTACTCTCTAACATAGGCGTTCCCTCCATGCGGAGGATGTCTGCCTCCAACTGCCGCAAGCGTTCCTGCATCTGGTAAATCTCATAGTGGGCGTCCAGACGGCGGCGGTGGAGCCGCGCCAGAAGTTCCTCCTCGGACAGCTTCAGCAGCTCCCCTACCTGGGCCAGGGAGAATCCGTAGCCTTGCAGCCGCTGAATGCGCACCAGCTCCGCCGCCTGCTCCTGACGGTAGTAGCGATAGCCGTTCTCTCCGATCTGCTCCGGACAGAGAAGCCCCAGCGCGTCATAATGCCGCAGCATCCGGGCGGACACCCGCCCCAGCCGGGAAAACTCACCGATGGTCAGCATGACGCTCCTCCTTTGATTTGATTGGGAACCGGTTCCATAGTTAATCCTACACCCTGACACAGTGGGAAGGTCAAGAAAAATTTTTGCAGGTTTACAACTATCCCCAAATACAGTATAATAGAGACGCAATTTTTGGAAAAGAGGCATCCCTATGTAATGTTTTTGTATAATATAACAAAATGTATGATAATATGGAGGAATCACCCTTGTCCAAATACGACCACGAAATCAACCGCCGCCGTACCTTCGCCATCATTTCCCATCCGGACGCGGGCAAGACCACCCTCACGGAAAAATTCCTGCTCTACGGCGGAGCCATCGCCCAGGCCGGGGCCGTCAAGGGCAAGAAAAATGCCCGGGCCGCCACCTCCGACTGGATGGAGATCGAGAAGCAGCGCGGCATTTCCGTCACCTCCTCCGTGATGCAGTTCCAGTACGAGGGCTTCTGCATCAACATCCTGGACACCCCCGGCCACCAGGACTTCTCGGAGGACACCTACCGCACCCTCATGGCCGCCGACAGCGCCGTGATGGTGATTGACGCAGCCAAGGGCGTGGAGGCCCAGACCCGGAAGCTCTTCAAGGTCTGCGCCATGCGGGACATCCCCATCTTCACCTTCATCAACAAGATGGACCGGGAGGCCCGGGACCCCTTCGAGCTCTGTGAGGAGCTGGAGAAGGAGCTGGGCATCGAGACCTACCCCGTCAACTGGCCCATCGGCTGCGGCAAGGAGTTTCAGGGGGTCTACGACCGGGACTCCCGGAAAATCATCCACTTCACCAGCAACGGCGGGGCCAGGGCGGCCACCGCTACCGAGGTGGAGCTGGGGGATCCCAACTTGGACGCCCTCATCGGCGCGGGGCTCCACCGGCGGCTCACCGATGAGATCGAGCTGCTGGACGGCGCGGCCGCTGAGTTCGATCTGGACCGGGTGCGCCACGGGAAGCTCTCGCCGGTGTGCTTTGGCTCGGCCCTGACCAACTTCGGCGTGGAGCCCTTTCTGGAGCACTTCCTGCGCATGACCACCGCTCCTCTGCCCCGGGCGGCCGGGGAGACCCTGGTGGACGCCATGGACGACCGCTTCTCCGCCTTTGTCTTCAAGATCCAGGCCAACATGAACAAGGCCCATCGGGACCGGATCGCCTTTCTGCGGGTGGTGTCCGGCCGCTTCGATGCGGACAGGGAGGTCTACCACGTCCAGGGGGGCAAAAAGCTGCGGCTCTCCCGGCCCCAGCAGCTCATGGCCGCCGAGCGGGAGATCATCGAGGAGGCCTACGCCGGGGATATCATCGGCGTCTTCGACCCGGGGATCTTCTCCATCGGGGACACCCTGTGCACGCCGGGACAGAAGGTTCAATTTGACCCCATCCCCACCTTCGCCCCCGAGCATTTCCGCCGGGTGCGCAGCCTGGACACCATGAAGCGCAAGCAGTTTTTGAAGGGCATGGAGCAGATCGCCCAGGAGGGCGCCATCCAGATCTTCAAGCCCCCCTACACCGGCATGGAGGAGGTCATTGTGGGGGTGGTGGGCACCCTCCAGTTCGACGTGCTGGAGTACCGGCTGAAAAACGAGTACAATGTGGACCTCTATATGGAGGGCCTGCCCTACGAGTACCTGCGGTGGATCGCCGCAGAGGACGGGGAGAGCGTGAAGGAGGAGGACCTCATTCTGGGTACCGACGTAAAGCTGGTGGAGGACTACAAGGGCAGCCAGCTGCTGCTGTTCGGCTCCCAGTGGGCCATCGGCTGGACTGCCGAGCGCAATCCGCAGATCACCCTCTCCGAATTCGGCGGCGGGGCGTAGCGCCTGTTTTGCGGCGTTCAAACGGACTCCGGCGGCTGGGTTCACAAATCCTTTTTGAACTGTTCACAGGATGTTCACCAATGGATGGGAGAAATGTCGTAGGATAATGACAGGCAGGATCAAGCATACGCCAAATACTCCCTCTTTTCTCCCTCTCTCT
>CANSQX010000024.1 GCA_947649225.1 uncultured Flavonifractor sp. | reverse complement strand
CTATTGGTACAGCTTCTAATAAAATATATCAAACTGTTGGGAGAGGGCGGTGCTGCGGAGATGTCGCTCAAGGACAAAATCAAGAAGTTCCTGTTTTCCTCCTCGGAGAAGGCGGCCGAGACGGAGGAGAGCTTTCCGGAAGAACGCCGCATGGCGGCGGAGGCCTCGGAGTCCGCTCCGGCCGGCGTGGTGGATGAGACGCTGATGGTGCTGCCCCCAGAACATGCCATCTACCAGCTCCACAGCAAACGGCGGCAGGAAAACGGCTACCTGCCCGCCCCCCGGCTCTGCCTGGACGAGGACGGCGTTCTCCCCCCGGCGCTGGTGCAGCAGGAAAAGAAGCGCCTGCTGCCGCAACTTAACAGCGCCTGCAGCGCCCGTATCGCGGAGGCCAAGGGCCGGAAGAGAAAGTCCGGAAAGAAGAGCGGCGGTAAGGGCAAGGAAGAGGAGGCAAAGACCAAGACCAAGACAGAGGAGGATGCTCCGCCTGTTCTGGATGCGCTTCCCTGTTTCCTTCTCTCTGCGGATAAGCTCTACGCCTGGCTCATCGTGTTTCCGCCGGTGGGCCCCGGCGAGGAGGTATCCCGGGAGATGCTTTATCAGGCGCTGCGGGCCCAGGGGATCCTCTTCGGGGTCAATACCCAGCTGGTAGACCGGATTGCCCGGGACGAGCAGCGGTATTTCAGCCTGTTCCTGGTCGCCCAGGGCAAGCCCGCTTTCGACGGAAAAAACGGCAATATTGTAGACTATTTCCCCCGGGCCATTGAGCGGCTGCTGGAGATCGACGACTACGGCCAGGTGGATTACACCTCCCTGAACCTGATCCGCAACGCCAAGCAGGGGCAGGAGATTTGCCGGCTCATCCTGCCCACCGAGGGCGAGCCAGGCCGGACAGTGCTGGATCAGGAGATCCCCGCCAAGAGCGGCACAACCGTACCCCTGCCCAAGGGCCGGAATACCGAGATCAGCGAGGACGGCTGCTCTCTGCTGGCCTCCATTGCGGGTCATGTGGAATTTACCGGCCACAGCTTCCAGGTAAAGCCTGTGATGGATGTGCCGGGCAATGTGGACTATTCCACCGGAAACATCAACTTTTTGGGGGACGTCAACATTCAGGGCGACGTGCTCAGCGGCTTTGTGGTCCGGGCTATGGGCAATGTCCGTGTAACCGGCGTGGTGGAGGCCGGCAGTACCGTGGAGGCGGGCGGCGACCTGGTGGTGGTCAAGGGCATCCTGGGCGACGGCACCACGGTCATTCGGGCCCAGCGGAGCGTGTTCTCCAAGTACATTGAAAACGCCACCATCTATGTCCGGGAAAATTTACAGACCGATTGCATCATCAACGGCCGGATCTACTGCAATGGAGAGGTCCAGGTGCGCTCCGGCCGGGGCAGTATCATGGGCGGCCGGATCTGGGCCGCCAAAAAGGTCAGCGCCAGCACGGTGGGCTCCCATTCGGAGTGCCGGACGGCCATCGCCCTGGGCGGGCTGCCCTGTACCAACTTCGAGCGGGAGGCAGTCCAGCACGAAATGAAGGGCCTGGAGATGGATCTGGAGAAGATGGAGTGCCAACCGGACAGCCCCATTAAGGACAGTATGCTGGGCAAGCTCCGGATGAAGCTGTCGGCAGCCGAACTGAAGCTGCGGCAGCTGGAGGACGGCCTGATGGATATCAACAAGGCGGAGCTGGAGGAAAAGGGGAGCGGGCGGCTGGAGTGCGGCATCGCCTACCCTGGGACTGAGATCAGCTTTGGGGACGAGATGCTCCGCCTGAGGCACGAGTCGCGGCAGTGCACCATTAAGCTGGTCTGCGGCGAGATCGTACAGCTATGATTGGTTATGAGGGCCTGTTCCCATAAGGAGCATGTTTCGGAAAGACGTGCGTTTGGAGGGCCCCAAGATACTGAGAGGAGGCGGATCGCTGTGGCGACCTATCAGGAGCAGCTGGCGGCCATCTGCGACGAGACGATCCGTACAATTACCCGGCAGGAGACCGGGATCCTGCTCACACCGGGCGAGGTCACGCCCATACGGCCGGTCTGTACGGTGTCCATCACGGTATGGGACCGGGATTCCTACCTGTCCTTGTGCGCTGAGACAGTCCTATTTACCCGGTTGGCCCGGAGCGTCATGCAGGAGGAGCACGTCACGCTTCAGGACGTGGAGGACGTTGCAAAGGAATACTTGAATCTGTTGGGCGGCCATGTTATCTCTGAGCTGTTCCGGGAGAAGCGGATTCCGGTCCGCTTTTCTGTCCCGGCCTTCCACCCGGGACGGTATGCGCCGCCCGGCAGCCAGAGGAATCTCGTACTTACCTACTCCAGCGATCAACACGAATTCCTGGAGCTGGTCCAGCACACGCTCTGCAGGGCGCGTGCAGAGCAGCTTGATACCAACTAACAGAAAGAGGGAACGGTTTATGAAAAAACGGCTTATGGTGGTGGATGACTCTCGGGTCATGGAGCATCAGATTCGTAAACTGCTGGAGGGTACCGAGTTCGAGGTGACCGCATACTGCGAGAATGGCGAGGAGGCCATCGCCCGCTATGAGGAGATCAAGCCGGATCTGGTCACTATGGATATCATTATGCCCGGCATTGACGGCCTGGAGGCCACACAGATTCTCATTGAGGAGCATCCGGAGGCCTGCGTCGTGATGATCTCCTCTCTGGCCTATGAGGACACCATCAACGAGGCCAGGGCCGTCGGCGCCAAGACGCTCCTTTATAAGCCCATCAAGCAGGCAGAGCTCCTCCTTGCTCTCCGGCAGGCCCTGGAGGACTGAGGGCGCACCGGAGCCTTTGCTCAGACGCAGATTGACAGCCGCCCAAAGGGGCATGGAGAGGGTCGGAAGACGATGCAAAAAAGATGGTTTCTCGTGCTAATATCCGCATGTGTACTGCTCCTGCTGGCCGCCTGCCGGGAGGAGACGCCGCCGCCTGCCCCGGACAGCGGGGCGGAGGCGGGGCCCGTGGCCCTGACCGTATGGGGGGCGGAGGAGGACGAGGCGCTCCTTCAGGAGCTGTTCGCCTCCTTCCAGGCCCACTACGCCGGTCAGGCTCAATTTCAGATCACCTACCAGTCCCAGAGTGAGTCCAACTGTAAGGACGCCCTGCTGGGGGATCTGGAGGGGGGCGCGGATGTGTTTGCCTTTGCCGATGACCAGGTGGCCGCCCTGGCCGCAGCCGGCGCTCTGGATCCGGTGGAGAACGCGGACGAAATCCGCGCTGCAAATCTTTCTGCCGCAGTGGATGCGGCCGGCGTGGCGGGGACTCTCTACGCCTACCCGCTGACGGCGGACAACGGCTATTTCCTCTACTACAACAAGGCCTATTTTTCCGAGGAGGACGTGCAGAGCCTGGAGCGTATGTTGGAGGTGGCCGCCCAGGCCGATCGGCTGGTGGTGATGGACTGGTCCTCCGCGTGGTACGTCTACGCCTTTTTCGGCAATACCGGTCTGGAGGTGGGGCTGAATGAAGACGGCCTCACCAACTATTGCACCTGGAACAGCGCCGAGGGGCCCATCCGTGGCGTGGACGTGGCCCAGTCCATGCTGTCCATCGCGGCCAGCCCGGGCTTTGCCAGCCGGACGGACACGGAATTTCTGGCCGGGGTCCGGGATGGGACGGTGATTGCCGGGGTCAGCGGCGTGTGGAACGCGGTGGCGGTGGAGGAGGCCTGGGGCGGGAACATGGGGGCGGCTAAGCTGCCCACCTACGCCTGCGCCGGACGGCAGGTCCAGATGGCCTCTTTTTCAGGCTGCAAGCTCATCGGGGTCAACGCCTACTCCCGGCATCCGGATTGGGCCGCCCGGCTGGCCCAGTGGATCACCAGCGAGAGCAGCCAGCGGCTGCGGTTTGAGCTCCGGGGCCAGGGTCCCGCCAATACCATCGCGGCCAACTCCCCGGAGGTGCAGCGCTCCCCCGCCATCGCGGCCCTGCTGGCCCAGTCGGAGCATTCCCAGCTCCAGCGGGTGGGGGGCAAGTTCTGGGACCCGGTGGCCGAGTTTGCCGCCAGCATGGCGGCTGGCAATCCATCCGGCGCGTCCCTCCAGGCCCAGCTGGACCGTATGGCGGAGGGCGTCATGGCACGGTAAGAGCGAAATCGTTTGAGAAGGGGATCGTATGAGAGGCAGGCTGACTTTACAGCAGCGTTTAATTTTGCCCGTGGTTTTGCTGGGGCTGGTGACGCTGCTGTCCAATGTTCTGGCGGTATTCAGCATCAACAACGTCCACGCCAACGCGGGGACCATCGTGGACGAGTATATGGTCAGCGAGGGGGAGCTGGAGGAGATCCGGCGTTCCATGATGGACCTCCACCGGCTGGCGCTCTCCCACATTGTAGCGGCCGATCATGCGACCATGATCCAGCTGGTCCAGGCGATCAAGGCGGAGGAGGCTGCGCTGGACAGCCGCCTGGAGGACTACGCCCCCTTTGTCTGTGAGACGGACGGGGAGACCTATCAGGCCCTTTTGGCGGACTACGACGCCTTCAAACACGCGTTGGTGCATCTGGTGTGCGCCAGCGCAGACAGCAAGACCCAGGAGGCCTATGCCACGGCCAACGGGGATGTGGCCGCCTGGAGCGCTGCCGCAGAGGGGGATCTGGACGCCCTCTCCGCCTCGGTGAGCCGTCAGGCGGAGGCGGCCCGGGGGCGGCTCTTCAATGTGTACGTGGTCTCGCTGCTCATCAGCGCCGTCACGCTGGTGCTGGGCATTCTGCTGGTGGCTGCGGCTTTCCGGATCATCCGGCGGTCGGTGATCGCCCCCATCCACGCCGCCATGGACACCCTTCAGGACAGCTCCAGGCGTATCAGCGGAGTGGTGGGGGAGGTCCGCCGGAGAACTCAGACCTCCAGCGGGAGCGTCCGGAGCCTCTCTGGTCTGACCGAGCAGCTCTCCGCCGCCCTGGAGGAAATCTCCGGCAGCACCGCCGCCATCAGCGCCAACGCCTCCGGCACCCAGGGAGACGCTGGAAGTATGGCGGAGGAGTGCGCGGCCATTACGGCCTACTCTGTGGAGATGCGGGGGCGGGCCGAGGAGATGGAGCGCTCCGCCCAGGCCGAGACCGAGGCTGTGCGGGCCAGGACAGCCGGGATTCTCTCCATGCTGGACGAGGCCATTGAAAAGAGCCGGAGCGTCAGCCAGATCGGCAGCCTCACCAAGGACATTTTGTCGATCTCCACGCATACTGACTTGATTGCCATCAACGCCTCCGTGGAGGCCACCCGGGCCGGTGCGGCAGGAAAGGGCTTCGCCGTCGTGGCCCGGGAGATCCGCCAGCTGGCCGACTCCTGCGCCGAGACTGCAAACCATATCCAGGAGGTCAGCACCGTGGTAACCGGGGCAGTGGACCATTTGGCCCAAAGCGCCCGGGAGCTGTCCGGCTACCTCAGTCAGGCCCTGCTGTCCCAGCTGGAGCAGTTCAATCAGGCCGGGCAGCAGTACCGGGAGGATGCGGCCTACATTGGTCATGCCATGGAGTCCTTTAACGACCGGGCCGCCCGGCTGAAGGCCGCCATGGATGAGATTGCGGGCGCTATCTCCAGCATCTCCGGGGCCATCGGCGGCGCGGTCACTGGCGTCACCGGCGCCGCAGGCAGCACCCGGGCGCTGGTGGACGATATGGCGGGCATCACCGCACGGATGGACACCAATCAGGAGATCGTCGGCGAGCTGCAAAAGCAGATGGATGTGTTTGCAAACCTGTAAACCCAAACGAAACCGCCCGGCCTGCCCTGTGGAAAAGGGCGGGCCGGGCGGTTGGCCGGGCAGCGCGGCGTGCAAAGTGCAAAAAGCTGCGCAGGCCGAAAGCTTTCCAGGCAAAATCAAGCGGGCCGGAGCAAATGCTCTGGCCCGCTGCTTCTTGACGGTTGATTTACTTGCCGGAGCAGGCGGTGCAGCCCGCACAGCTGGGGTGGGACTTCTCCCACAGCTCCTCGGCGGTGGGCTTCCAGTTCTCGGCGTAAGCCTGGGTCTTGGCGGTCAGGCTCTCGACGGTCTCGGGGGCCTCGGGGTCGGTGGATTTGGCGCCCGTCTTGTTGACAATCTCCACGATCTTGTCGGGGTTCTCCAGCATGGGGCAGGGACGCAGATGGTTCTCATTGAAGGGCTGCCCGTCGTGGTAGGCCATGAACAGCGGGGACTGGAGGCACTCCAGCAGGGTCTTCTCGTGGATGTTGGAGTCGGAGTAGTGGATGAACACGCAGGGGTCCACATCGCCGTTGGCGTTGATGTGGAGATACCGGCGGCCGCCGGCGATACAGCCGCCCACGTACTCGCCGTCGTTCTGGAAGTCCATGGCGAAGATGGCCTTGGTCTCCCGGAAGTGGCGGATGCGGTGGTACATCTCGGTGCGCTGCTCGGGCTTGAGCATCAGCTCGGGCACGGCGTCCTTGCCCACGGGCATATAGTGGAAGTACCAGATGAAGTAAGCGCCCAGGTCCACCACCTGATCGATGAACTTGTCGCTGCTGACATCCTGGTAGTTGGCGCTGGTGTAGCAGGTGGAGATGCCGAAGGGCAGGTGCTTGGACTTGAGCAGGGCCATGGCGTTGGTGACCTTCTCATAGACGCCCTCGCCCCGGCGGCCGTCGTTGGCCGCCTCGAAGCCCTCCAGGCTGATGGCGGGCACGAAGTTCTTCACCCGCAGCATCTCGTCGGTGAATTCGTCGTCAATGAGGGTGGCGTTGGTGAAGGACAGGAACGCACAGTCATTGTGCTTCTCACAGATGGCGATGAGGTCCTTTTTGCGGACCAGGGGCTCGCCGCCGGTGTAAATGTACAGGTACACACCCAGCTCTTTACCCTGCGTGATGATGGAATCGATATCGTCAAAGGTCAGGTTCAGCTTGTTGCCGTACTCGGCGGCCCAGCAGCCGGTGCAGTGCAGGTTGCAGGCCGAGGTGGGGTCCAGCAGAATAGCCCAGGGGATGTTGCAGCCGTATTTCTCGCGGTTTGCCTCCTGCTTGCCCCAGCCAACCAGGTTGGCGTTGACGAAGAAGTTGTTGAAGAACACCTTCAGCACGTCGGGGTCGGTCTTGGTCCAGACCTTCTCAATGAGCTGATACCAATTGCTCTCCTTGTTGCTCACCACATCATGGAACACCTGGCGCTGCTCGGGAAAGAGCTTGTCGCCCGCGAATTTATCTACCAGGTTCAGGATCTTGTCCATGTTGTTCATGGGGTCCTTATCCAGATACTCAAAGGCCTTTTCCATGCCGTAGCGCTTCAGACTGTCAGGAATTTTCATATGATCGCTGCGCCCCTTTCATCGGATGATATTGTTTTCAGCATGATTAACTATACCCGTCCGCACCGGAAAGTAAAATAGACAAAAGCGGGAACGTGTCCAAACCGGCCTGAAAAATGTGGGATTCATAAAAAATTCTCTCGTGTTTCCGCTGGAATTGTGACTTTTCACGGTTGGAGAACTAGACAAAAGGGCGATTGTGTCGTAAAAGAGAACGTGGACCGGGAGCTCCGGCAACAGCCGGAGCTCCCGGTCCACGCGGCGGAATGCGCCGCTATTGGGCCGGTTCCGCGAAAAAATCCATGGGATCGACCCGTACCGGGCCGGACGCGGCAGCCGCCCGCATCTCCAGGTGGAGGCAGTCGCCGGTGGCCTGCCCGGTGCGGCCCACGGTCCCCAGCACCGTTCCCCGGGCCACCTGCTGGCCGGGCTCCACCGCGACGGAGGCCAGGTGGCAGTACCCGAAGGACAGGTCCGCCCCGGTGTCCACCCATACGCAGTTGCCCAGGAGCTGGTCAAATCCGGTCGCGGTCACAGTGCCGTTCCAGGCGGAGAAGACCTCGGTCCCCGCCGGGGCGGCGATGTCGATGCCGCTGTGGCCCGCGCCCTCTCCGGCGGGGCGCTCGCTGACCGGCGTCACCGCCGTCCACTCCGCCACGGGCCAGAGGGGCTCGCCGTACTTGGGCGCAGCCTGGCTGATCAGACTGTCAAACTGGCTGGGAGTCAAAGCATCCAAGGCGGTATAGAGGGCGTCGTAGCGGGCAATTTGGGTTTCCATGTCCTGCTGGGCGCTCTCCGGCCAGCTGGCATATTCCGGCCAGCTCGTCTGCGCAAAGGAGAGGTAGACGTAATAGACTCCGTTCCAATCGCTCTCCCAGCTCCCCAGCAGGCGGAGCCGGGCCGTGGTATCCATAGGCTCCTTCGACACGTACAGGGTAGCAATGGCGCCGTAAGGCTCCTCAAATCCTGCAAAGGAGAACCGCACCTCCTCCGGGGAGACCTCGGTCACGCGGATATCTTTGGCCCACGCCTGGGTCCCCGGCTCCGCCCAGCTTGCGGGAAATTCGATCAAAAAATGATAGGTGTCATTTTGATAGACCGGCCCGGAAAGCGCATAGAAGGTCAGATCCTCCGGGGTGATGGCGGCGGCCTCCCGGCGCAGATCGGCCAGCGTGTTCGAGATGTAGTCCGGCGGGTCGATGTGGAGGTAGATCACCCGGTCCTCCGCCGTGCGGCCCAGCACGATGATCCGGGGTTCAGTCGAGGCGGACAGGTCCTTATCGCCGTAGAGGGCGTCAAAGTCCGTTCCCTCCGCCACACACAGGTTCATGATTACCCCCAGGGCGGGGTCGTCCGCCCGGCGGGCGGTGCGCTGGTAGAAGGTCACCAGCGAGCCGCCGCTCTCCTCCACGATGTCCAGATCCGCCGCCCACCGGGCCGGGAGCCGGAGGGAGAAGCCATAGGCCGCATTTTCATACAGAACGGGGGCGGACAGCCGGAAGGGGGCGCCCTCATAGACCGGCGCGGCCTGGAGGGACGGGGAGATGTCCTCCCGTCCGACATAGGCCTGCATGTCCGAGGACTCGCTCTTCAAAAGGATCAGGGTCTCCCCGTCCGCCACGCGGAAGCGGTACTGATACCTGCCGTCGCTGGTGGAGGCGGTCAGAATGCCGTCCGCAATCTCATAGGTCCCATAGGGCGCATAGGAGGAGAGGTGCTCGGTGAACAGGGAAAAGCTGTGGGTCTCCGCGTCCAGCGTCAGGGAGGGAACGCCCAGATAGTACTTGTTCGTATCCGAGCGGACCTCCATCAAATAGGTGCCGGAGGGGAGCTCCTCCGGCGGGACGGCCGCAGAATTCGACTCGTCCAAAAGGAGAGACATGCCGGACAGGCCCTCCAGGGCCTCATAGAGCAGGTTGAAGTGCTCCTGTACCTGGGGCCCGGCCGCCTGGAGGTCTGGCAGGGGGGCCTGGAAGAAATTTAAGTAGACATAGCGGCCCTCCCCGCCGCCCAGCAGGCGTTGTCTGGCGCCGGACGCCTCCGGCGGCTCGGGCAGCACCACCAGATCCGCAATCGCTCCGGCCTCCAGCCCCAACTCCGCGCAGTAAAAGCGGGCCGTGCCGTCCTCGTGGGACGCGATCCCCCCGTACAGCGCCCAGCAGGCCGGGAGCTGGAGAGAGAAGCCGTAGACCGTATTCTCATAGCGTGTGGGCGCGGCCAGCCGGAAGCGCATATCCCACAGTGCGCGGACAGAGAGGGACTTCGTGGGGATGGGGGTGGACTCATCCATAAGGAGGAGCAGCGTCCGGCTGTCCTCCACCACAAAGACGAAGCGGTACGCGCCGTCGTCCGATACGGCGATCATTCTGCCGTCCTCGATCTGGAAGGAGCCCTCCACCCGCTCCACATCCTGCGGCGTGCCGCCGATGGCAAACCGCCCGGCCGCCGCGTCCAGCTCCATACAGGGGGTGATGGCCAGATCGGCGGCAGTGTTGGTGTCGTTCACCCAGACCTGGTAGAACCCGGATTGGACGCGGCCCAGGTAGGACAGCAGGTCGATGCTCCGCTCCGTGATCCCCAGGGTTACGTCCAGGTTCAGCTCGGTGAGGTAATCGGCCACCTCGGACAGGTCTTCGGTGTAGCTCTGGCCGGGCTCCCACTCGGTATCGGTGTGGTAGTGGAGGCTCATGCCCATACCGTCCTCGAACTCCGCCCGGCCCGCTATCTGGAGCTGCCAGGGCTGGGAGGGGGTCTCCGCTTCGGGGATGGTGAAGCGCAGCTCTCCGGTCTCCCCGTCGTATTGGATGCTCTCCGCCAGCCGGTCGATGGCCTCGTCCTCGGAGATCCGGCCCGAGGCCCCTGCCTGCTCACAGGCCACCAGGGACCCGGCCAGGACGGCCCCCGCCAGAATCAGGCACACCACGGCCGCGCTGTTTTTCTTCTTCTGAAACAGGTTTTTCAGCCGCCGCTTCACCTGGGCCTTGCCACCGCAGAAGCGGGTGGAGAGGGCGGGAGCGCCCCCCTCCCCGGCGGCGGTTTGAATCAGGAGCTCACCGTAGCGGCGGCGGAGGGCCGCATCGCCGCCCCGCACCACGTCGTCGTCACAGCGCAGCTCCAGGTTGCGTCCGCCCTCCCGGGCCAGCCACCACACCAGGGGGTTGAACCAGTGGACCGCGTTGGCCAGCAGCAGCACCCCCTTATAGGCCACGTCCCACCGGCGCAGATGGATGAGCTCGTGCCGCAGGACCATGGCCAGGGGCTCGCCTGCCAACCCCTCCGCCGGGAGGAACAGCACCGGACGGATCAGCCCCATTACCATGGGCGAGGCCAGCCCGGGGACCGAGTGGAGACGGAGGGGACGGCGGAGCTCCCCCTCCTCCCGCAGGGCGGCCAGGAGGTCCAGGGCGGCCCCGTCCGCCGGACCGGAGCGGGCCAGCAGGGCGCGTCGTGCCAGCCGGTAGGCGATTCCCTGCCGGAGCAGGAACGCGGCCACGCCCGCCAGCCAGCCTCCGGCCAGCAGTCCGGCAGCTGAGATCGCGGGGAGCTCCGCCGGGGCCGGATCGGCCGCAGCCGGGGGAGCCGCCGGGGCAGTCTGCACCGGGAGGGGACGGCTCTGGACCGGGGCGCTGGAGACCGGGGCCTGCCGGACCACCGCCGGGGTGCTGGGGACCTCCACCGTCACGGCGTGCTTCGCCGCAGGCAGGGAGAGGGGCAGCAGCAGCCGGACAGCCAGCAGCAGCCATACAAAGTAAAAGGTCTTGGCGGCGTAGCGCCGCTGGATCCGCCCTGCCGCCAGCAGCAGGGGCAGCAGGACCAACGAGGTGGTCAGGGACAGGGATACGATCCGTAGAAACAGGGCTTCCACCATCTCACTCCTCCTCCAAGGTACGCAGGTAGTCCCGCAGCTCGGCCACGTCGGCGCTGGAGAGGGCTCCGCCGTCGTAGAGGGCGGCGGCAAAGCGCCGGAGCGACCCGGCGTAGAGCTTACCCAGCATACTCTTCCCCTCCTGACGCTGGTACTCCGCCCGGGAGACCCGGGGCCGGTAGCAGTTGGTCTTGCCCGCTTTCTCACAAGCGAGGAAGCCCTTCTCCTCCAGGCGCTTTAAGTAGCTGTGCAGGGCGCTGGCCGTCAGGGGGCGGTCCAGCCGCTCCAGAATCCGCGGGGCGGTCACGGCCTCCTCCTCCGCCAGGGCCCATACCACCAGCATAATGTCCAGCTCCGACTCAGGGAGCCTCCGGTACTCGTCCATCGCAGGGAACCTCCTTTTGCATTTGCAGAAATTTTGATACTACGCTTCCATCAGACATAGACATGTTCTATGGAAGAGGCGCCGCCTTTGGCGGCGCACATTTACGCCAGAGGCGCAAATGCCGTCTCATAAAACTTCAACGCGCCTGCTTTTTTACAACGAAGTTTCGTGTGACAATTCTATTCTACATTTGCAGAAAAAGATTGTCAAGCATTATTTCTGCAAAAGCAGAAAAAGGCCGGCGGTATCCAACCGCCGGCCTCGTGCGAAAGGTGGCCGCACGCCCGCTGTCCATCGAGCCTATGAGACGGGGTCCAGAATGACCACGTCCAGTTGGTGCTTCATGGCGTAGGTCAGGGTGTACATGGTGCCGCCCAGCATCCCGTCATAGACGGCGATCAGCATGGCGGAGCGGTCCACCATGTGGCGGTTGCGGCGGAGCATACACCCCCGGTCGTAGTGCCGCTGTACCATGGTCTCATAGTCGCACTGCTCCACCAGGGAAAAATAGCGCTCCCGGTCGGCCTCCTGCCAGCGGCTGGCCTGCTCCTCGCAGGGGATCACCGCCTCCAGCGTCACGCCGGGGCGGCGCGCCCGCAGGGCCAGGACAGCGTCGCAAAAGTAGAAATCCGCCCCCAGGGCCATGCCGCACAGGAAATGACGCATCCCCTGGTCGTAGGCCGCGTCCAGCGCCCTGTCCAGCCGCTCCTTCAGGGCCAGACAGCGGGGATCGGACTCGTTGCGCCGCCAGGGCAGCTTTTCCGGACGGTGCCCGGTAAAGCAGCAGGTTTTTGTTCTGTCCACAGAAAAGCTCCCTTCCTTGCCGGGCCGCGGGACGGCAGGCCCTTCGCATATGCACTGATCTCTATTTTAGTATATCCAGAGAGGGAAGTCAATGTGAAATGGAACGTTTGTTTTGAAACGTTGAAATTTTAGCCGGGGGGTTGCATTTTTATGAAAAGGCGCTATAATAGAAAGCGGAACAACTGGATACAGTGTCTTCAGGGCAGGGTGAAAATCCCGATCGGCGGTACAGTCCGCAACTTCCCTCAGGGGAACTGACCCGGTGCAACTCCGGGACCGACAGTGACGCGCATACCTCGGGCGCGAAGTCTGGATGAAAGAAGATGTGTTAACGGTCAAACGCGCACGCTCCTTTTGATTTTAACACCTGGAAGGCATGGTCTTTCCGGATGTTACCATCAAAAAAGGAGTGTTTTTTATGGCTGAACTCACCGCCCGCGCCCCCCGCTCCAGCTCCATGTCCGTCCGCAAGGTGGCCTCCCTGGGGATGCTCTGCGCCATCGCCTACGTGGTGATGTGGATCTCCAAAACCGCCTTCGCCCCCATTGTGGTGGGCGGCTTCCTCACCTTCGACCTCAAGGACACCATCATTGCCATCGCAGGCTTCATCTTCGGGCCCCTCTCCGCCCTGATCGTCTCGGTGGTGGTCTCCCTCATTGAGATGGTGACTCACAGCGAGACCGGCCCCGTGGGCCTGCTGATGAATGTGCTGAGCACGGCCGCGTTCGTCTGCCCCGCCGCGTTCCTGTACAAGCGCCGCCACACCTTCCGTTGGGCGGTGTCGGGCCTGGTCATCGGCGCGGTGGCCATGACCGCCGTCATGCTGCTGTGGAACTACCTCATCACCCCCCTGTACCAGCATGTCCCCCGGGAGGTGGTGGCCACCATGCTGCCCACCGTTTTCCTGCCCTTCAATCTGGTCAAGGCTGTGATGAACAGCGCGCTGACCATTGTGCTCTATAAGCCGGTTGTCACCGCCCTGCGCAAGGCCCGCCTGGCTCCGGAGCACGGCGCACAGGGCTCCGGAGAGGCCCGGACGTCCAAAAAGAGCTGGGCAGGCATCACGATTGTAGGCGTGTTTATTCTGGTCACTGGTATCCTGCTGGCCCTGGTGCTGGCAGAGAAGATCTAACGGCTGTGCAGAGCGAGAAATAGGCGCTCTCATACCGGCCATGGGCACGTAAACGGAGGATTTTGCTGGGAAAAGCCTCCGGTACTACTTACAACCTATATTTGCAACCGCTGAACGCTGTCTTGCCGGGTCCTTTGCCGCCCTGCGGCGTGAAAAATCTGGAAATACACCACATATTCCTGCGGCTTTTTGCCTTGTAGGGCGGCAAAAGCCCGCAGCAATCCAGCGTGCCTCGGTTATGAATACAGATTCTTAAAACAAAGCAAGCGGCCAGCCGCACGGAGGATTCCGTGCGGCTGGTTTTTTCATGCCGGTATTTGCAGAACGGGTGTAGAACATGCAGGCGGGGCGAACCGCTGTCAAATGGAGGCATACCACACAAACCGCGATAGACGGAAGGGAAATGGGCGCCTGAAGGCGTGGAGCGGCTTACTCCCATGGCGGCCCCGGCACTAATGCTTCTGCGCTGCCCGTGCGGCGCCTCGGCGTCTGAACCGCAGGCCCAAAAAGCCCTGGGGCAGGCAGAGGACCACGGCGATAAAGAACACGCCGATGATAATCTGATACCGTTCGGTATACTGGCTGACCAGGTCCTGCATCACCAGATAGATGGCAGAGCCCAGGAGCGCCCCCTCCAGCCGTTTGGAGCCGCCCACCAGCACCATAAACAGAATCATGATGGAGTTGGTCATCACCAGGGTATTGGGGGAGATCATGGTGTAAAACATCACGGAGAGGATACCGGAGATCCCGGCCATCAGACCGGAGAGGAGCATGGCGGCGTACCGGAGAAGCTGGGTGTGGAAGCCCAGAGCCGCCATTTTGGCCGGGTTGTCCCGCACCCCCTGGAGCGCGATGCCGAAGGGGGAGACCGTCACCCGCTTGAGCAGCAGATAGCAGGCCAGCACGACGGCAAAGATGACATAGTAGAGGGGCGTGCGGCTGCTCAGGGCGGGCCAGACCGGAATGGCGGTGGTGCCGCTGAAGCCGCCGGTCAGCTCCACCCACTGGAGGGCGGCCAGATAGAGCATCTGGCCAAAGGCGAGGGTGATCATCAGGAAATAGTTGCCCGAGGTACGGATGGCGATCAGCGCAAAGACCGCCGTCACCAGCAGCACCATCCCCAGCGCGAAGATAATCCCGGCGCCGAAGCCCCATCCGAGCTTGGTGGTGGTAATGCCCACGGCATAGGCCGCGATGCCGAAGAAGCCCATCTGGGCAAAGGAGAGCATTCCGCCCAGGCCCATGAGCACATACAGGCTCATGGCGGCCAGGCCCATGAACAGAATCCGCGAGAGCAGGAAGATGGAGAAGCTGGACAAGCCCAGCGGGGCCGCGGCCAGCAGGACAATCACGATCAGGATGATCCAGGTGCTGACGGGGCGCTTCTGGCGCAGCAGAGGGGGATTCATCGCTTTGCCCCCTTTCCCAGCAGGCCGTTGGGCCGGAAGGCCAGCACCACCATCAGGGCCCCAAAGATGCTGATCATGGACAGGTTGGGGATGGTGGCCTTGGTGATGCTGTCGATGAGCCCCACCATCAGGGCCCCCAGCGCCGCGCCGCCCAGGCTGCCGATGCCCCCGATGATAACCACCACCAGGGAATAGGTCAGGATTGTGGCGTCAAATCCCTGGGTAAAGGACAGGTAGGTTCCGCCCAGCACGCCGCTGGACCCGGCCAGAAAGCCGCCCAGCAGAAAGACGAAGGTAAAGACCAGCTTGATGTTGACCCCCAGCGCAGCGGTCATGTCCTTGTTGTCTACCCCGGCCCGGATATATTGGCCCATCCGGGTCTTGCGGATGAGGAGGAACAGGGCGATCCCCTCCGCGACGGCGATGATCAGAATGAGGATGCGGATGAGGGGGTAGCGGGAGATACCCAGGTCCACGCTGGTGCGGATGCGCTCAGGAGCCACCACGTTGCGGGGCGTGCCCCCGAAGATGGCCAGAATGACGTCGCTGATGATCAGGTTGATTCCCAGCGTCAGCAGGGTCTCCCGCTGGCTGTCGCCCAGTACCCGCTCGAACAAGGAGATTTTCAGCAGAAACGCCACCAGCGCCGTGACAATGCCGCCCGTGAGGATGCCCAGCAGCCAGCTTCCGGTGCGCTGCTGGACCGTCAGACCCACGTAAGCACCCACCAGGTAAAAGATGCCGTGGCTCATGTTGACCACCTGCATCAGGCCAAATACCAGCGTAAGGCCGCTGGCGCACATAAAGAGCAGTCCGCCGTAGGTAATGCCGTTCATGAGGATGATAAATACTTGATTCACAGTGCCGCCTCCCTCCGGAGGGACTTGAAGCACCGGATTTTTTCCCGGACCGCCTGCTCGGTGGGGATCCGCTCTCCGGTGGAGCCGGTGATATAGCCCATGGCGCGGGTCTGGAGCAGCATGTCCTGCACGGGAGCCGTGTCGTTGAGGGGTCCGCCGTGGGGCAGAACGGGGATCCGGCGGCCGGTGCGGTCCAGCGCCTCCACAATTTCCTCGATCACGGGTAGGGCGGCGGAGAGATCGATGGCGCCCGCCCCGCCGGCCGCCCCGCCGCTGGTGACGCCGCCCACCATCGCGCCGATGAGGTCCACGCCGGCGTCCGCCATGGCCAGCGCCTCCCGGGCGTTGAAGACATAGCCCAGGGTGAGGAGCCCCCTGCGTCCGGCGATGCGGATGAGCGCCACCTCCCGGTCAAAACCCAGCCCGGCCGCCTCCATCTGACGGCGGAGATCCCCCTCGTACATGCCGAGGAAGGGCTCGTTGGTAATGCCGGAGGCCCCCAGTGCGGCGGCCTGGTCCACCAGGCTGCGGAGATCCCGCCGGGGGTCATGGGCCCCCAGCCCCAGGGCTACCGGAGTGACCCCCGCCGCCGCGACCACCTGGGGCGCGGCCTGGAGCGCCAGGGCGTTGCAGTCGTCGTAGGGCAGGAAGGCCAGTGCTGTGGGCAGGGCCTGGGTGCGGTAGACGGCGGTGTTATAGGCGCACAGCAGGTCGGCTCCGCCGGTCGCGGCCCCCTTGGCCGTCAGACCGCAGCCCACGCCCGCCACGACGATGGGCTCCCCCTGATCGGCGCGGGTAATCAGCCTGTCCAGAAAGGCCTCTCTTGTCATGGCGCGTCCGCCTCCCTTCGTCTCTCCCACAGCTGGAGAAAGCGGTCCACCACAGCGCCCGAGAAGACCGGATCGTTGATGTTGCCCTCCAGCTCCCGGACGGGGACCGTCCCGCCCGCTGCGCGGCGAATGGCGTTGAAGAGCACCCGGTCGCTCTCTTCGCTCTCCCACGGGCCGCCGGGGGCCTCGTAGGCGTCCAGGCCGCCCAGGGGCAGCAGCACCTCGGCCGGGCCCCTGGCGCGGGCCGCCTTTTCACCCAGCTCCCGGCCCAGCTCCTCCAGCTCCCCGTCCGTGGCCTTCACTGCGCACACCGTGGGGTTGTGGATGATCAGCTTCCGGCTTGGAATGTTCTTGTCCGGGGGCACGCAGGCCACGCCGTTGAAATTGAGCACCTCGATGGCGCCGGGGACAATCACCTGGGGGATCCCCCGCTCCCCGGCGGCGGTGAGCCGGTCCGGCCCGGCCGAGAAGGCCCCGCCATAGCGGCAGTCGCACAGCTCCGAGGTGGTGAAGTCGATCACCCCGTCGATGAAGCCGTGCCGGATCATGTCCTCCATGGCCATGCCGCCGGAGCCGGTGGCGTGGAACACGATGGTCTCAAATCCCCTGGCCTCCAGCAGATCCCGCATGTGGAGCACGCCGGGGGTGGTGATCCCGAACATGGTGATGGCGATGAGGGGCTTCTTCTCCCCCAGGGACCTGGCTGCGGCCGCCGCGCGGTACTTGGCCATTCCGGCCGCCGCGTGGGCTGCATTGGCCAGGATCAGGCGGGAAAAGCTGTTGAGTCCGGCAATATCCGTCACCGAATACATCATCGCCAGATCGGAGCCGCCCACATAGGGCCGCACGTCGCCGGACATCATGGTGGACAGCAGCAGCTTGGGGGTCCCCAGGGGCAGGGCCCTCATGGCGGCGCTGAGGATATTGGTGCCGCCTGAGCCGCCCATGCCGAAGACGGCGTCGCACCGCCCTTCGGCGGCCAGCCGGGACAGGCACACAGACAGCCCCCGGCTCATGGCCCCGATGGCCACGGCGCGGGTATCGCTGCCCTCCCGGCCGTAGCGGATGCTCTGGAGGTCCACGCCGGACAGCTCTACCACCTGCGCGGCGGAGATGTCCGGCCGAAAGGCGGGCTCTCCCAGTACGCCGGTATCCACGACGATGACTTCACAGCCGGTCTCCTGGATGCACGATTTGACAAAGGCGTACTCCACGCCCTTGGTGTCCAGGGTGCCGGCCAAAACAACATTCGCCATAGCAGTTCTCCTATTCTGAAATGTCTGATACGACTCTTCCCTAGAAAACAGACGGTTTCTGTCTATGAACGCTGCAAAGCGCGGGCGCCGCGCCCGGAGCGTGCGGCGCCCGCGCTTTGCATGGGGGCGAAATTACTTCATTTTCAGGTTCTGGAACGCCTCAATGCAGGAGCGGATGGCCTTCTCCACCGGCAGGCGCTCCACGCTGGAGGCCCCGATGAAGCCGTTGACGTCGGTCTTGTCGAAGCAGACCTGGACGTTCTCGGGGTAGTCGAAGGGACCGCCGTGGCAGGCGACGATAATGTCCGGGTTCTCCTTCCGGGCGG
Source organism: uncultured Flavonifractor sp. (assembly GCA_947649225.1). Lineage (GTDB taxonomy): Bacteria > Bacillota > Clostridia > Oscillospirales > Oscillospiraceae > HGM12998. The sequence continues at coordinate 10,219 of CANSQX010000024.1, read as the reverse complement.
CCTCCAGAATCCTCTGGGTGCGCTCGCAGGCCTCGTCCAGGGCCAGGGCGGAGCCCGCGCCGATGGTGCCGCCCAGGGTCAGGCCCACATGGGCGCCGATGAGGTCCGCGCCTGCGGCCGCCATGGCCCTGGCCTCCTCCTCGTTGAAGGCGTACACGGCGGTGAAGATGTCCCGCCGGTTGCAGTTCTCCACCAGCTTGACCTCTTCGGGATAGCCCAGGTTGGTGGCGTCGATCTGGGCCCGGAAGATCCCGTCGTACAGGCCGGTGGTGGGCACGTTGGTGATGCCGGAGAAGCCCATGTCCATCATCTGTTCAATGAGGCGGTCGATGTCCCGGTAGGGGTCGGCCGCGCCGATGCCGCCGATAAGGGGGGTGTCCTGGATCACCTTCAGCAGATGCTCGCCCAGAACCAGGGTCATCAGGTTGGAGTCCCCGTAGGCCAGGTAGCCGGACAGGGAGCCGTGGCCGTCCATGCGGAAGGGGCCGGTGTTGTAGCCCATGATCAGGTCGATGCCCGCCTGATCCGCGATTTTGGCCACCAGGCCGATGCCCGCCCCGCCGATGACAATGGGCTTTTTCTCCGCAATCTTTTTGCGCAGTCGTGCGTTGATTTCCTTGCGGGTAAACTGACGTACCATAGCATATCCCTCTTTCAAACATCAATATAGGGCGTCTGGTGCAATGGGGAGGCGCGCTCCAATGGGCCGGACCATCAGCCCACCCCGATGAGCTGATGGGTCAGCGCGTGGTCGGCCATCAGGGCCTCGAAGGAGTCCTGATAGGCGAACCGGCCGGTCAGCATGACGTTGACCTGATCGGACACCGCCCGGGCGAAGGTCAGGTTCTGCTCCACCAGCACAAGGGCCATGTCGGTCTGCTTGAGCGTCTCGCAGAAGCTGATGAGTTGGTCCACGATGACGGGGGCCAGTCCCTCGGAGGGCTCGTCCATGATCAGCAGCTTGGGGTTGGTCACCAGGGCCCGGCCGATGGCCAGCATCTGCTGCTCGCCGCCGGACAGGTTGGTGCCGCTCTGGCGGAAGCGCTCCCTGAGGCGGGGGAAGAGGCCGTAGACCTTCTCCGCGTCCCAGCCGCCGGGGACCGGCCGGGCGGCAAAGCGCAGGTGCTCGTCCACCGTCAGGGAGGGGAAGATCTTGCGCCCCTGGGGCACATAGCCGATCCCCTTCCGGGCGATGAGGTAGGGGGGCAGGCCGGTGATGCGCGCCCCCTCCAGAAAGACGCTGCCCGCCCGGGTGGGCGCCAGGCCCATGATGGCGTTGACCAGGGTGGTCTTACCCATGCCGTTGCGGCCGATGATGGCGGTCATGCCCCGCTCCAGCTCCATAGAGACCCCCTGGAGCACATGGCTGCCGCCGTAGTAGACGTGGAGGTCCTCGACTTTAAGAATGGGCGTCATGATGGCCGGCCTCCCCCAAATAGATTTGCTGTACCAGCTGGTTGCGCCGGATCTCCTCCACACTGCCCTCGGCCACCACCTCGCCGTCGAACATGACCACCACGTAGTCGGCGATGGCGAAGGCCAGCTCGATGTCGTGCTCGATCATGACGATGGTGACCTCCCGGCTCAGCCCCTGGATGAGCTTGAGCATAATCTGCCGCTCCTCGGCGGACAGGCCGGCCGCAGGCTCGTCAAAGAGCAGCAGCTTGGGCTTTGTGATGATGGCCAGGCCGAATTCCAGCTGGCGCCGCTCCCCGTGGGAGAGGGCGTCCACCGGCGTGTCCAGCCGGTCCGCCATGGCGACGACCTGGGCGGTGTGCTGGATTTTCTCCTCAAAGGCCCGGTTTTTCCGGTGGTGGCCCAGCATGTTCAGGTGGTGGGCGAGGCCCTGGCTGCCCAGGAGGGCCAGGTACAGGTTCTGGCGGACGGTGAGCCCGTCAAAGAGCGCGGAGGTCTGATAGGTCCTGCGCATCCCCAGCTTTACGCGCTTGCGCACCGGGAGATGGGTCACGTCCTGGCCAAAGAGCCGGATGGTCCCGGAGGTGGCCGGAAAATCCCCGGCGATCAGGTTGAACAGGGTGGTCTTTCCGGCTCCGTTGGTGCCGATAAACAGCCGCCGCTCCCCGGGCATAATGTCGGTGGTGACGCCGCTTACCGCCTGTACGCCGCCGAAGCGCTTGCAAACGCCTTCCAGTGAAAGGACGGGCGTGGTTGAATGTTCCTGCATCCGAGTCGTTCCTCTCCTTGGCGTCTGCGCGGGGACCGGCTACTGGGCCAGCTCCGCGCTCATGATGGATTCTATCGTGGGATTTACCCGGTCGAACGAGGGCTGAGACTGATACCAGTCGGGATCGTAGGGGCCGAACTGGGTCTGGTTCTCATAGGTCTCCGCCACCACGTTGCGCAGCTCTCCGTCGATGTTCTGCACCTGGGTGATGTAGACGTTCTCAATGACATTGTGGTACTCGTCGAAGCTGAAGGGGCCCCGGGGGCTGTCGAACTTCACGGCGAGAATGGCGTCCCAGAAGGCCTCGCGGTCGGCGATGTCGCCGCCTGTAGCCTCCAGGGCCTTGATGGCCACCTGGGCGCCGATGTAGTAGTCGGCGGCAAAGAGGGAGGAGGCCCGGCCGAAGCGGTCCGAGAAGCCCTGGTCAAAGGCCTCGAACTCCGGATAGGGGAGGACCTGGGCGTAGTGGGAGCCTGCATACACGCCCTCCAGCATATAGCCGGCCTCCGAGGCCAGGACGGTGGTGTCGATGGTGATGGAGCCGCCCAGGATGGGGAGATCCATGCCGTAGTCGTGGAACTGGTTGATGAAGTTGATGGCGTCCGAGCCGCCCAGGGCCACATAGATGGCGTCCGCATCGGCGGGGATCTGGGCGATGATGGAGCTGTAATCGGTGGTGCCCACGTTGACCCACAGGCGGTTCAGGCACTCGCCGCCCTTACGGGTGTAGTTGAGCAGGAAGCCGCCCACCTGGGAGAAGGGGAAGTCGTAATCCTCGGCCAGGGTGACGAGCTTCTTGTAGCCCAGCTCGTCGTACACGTAGTCGCCGAAGGTGAACATGGTCTGTGCGCCGGTGTAGGCGGTGCGGAAGATGTTGTCGGGCACGCCGCGCATGGTCACGTCCTCAGAGGCCGCCCCGGCCACGATGATGGTGGTGTCGGGAATCTGGGGGGCGTAGTCCTTCAGGGCCACGGCCTCGCCGCCGGACAGGGGCCCCAGGATGATGTCCACCCCCTCGCGCTCCACCAGGCGGCTTACCTTCTGAATGCACAGGTCGGGATCGGCCGCGGTGTCCTCAAAGAAGAGCTCCACGGGGTGGCCGTTGATCTGGTAGCCGATCTCCTCAAAGGCCATCTTGGTGCCCTCCATGCCGTCCACGCCCAGGGCGGCGAAGGCGCCGGTCAGGGGAACCAGCACGCCGATCTTGATGGTCTCGCCCCCGGCGGCGGGGGGCGGCGACTGCACATCGGTCTGTCCGCCGGTGGCGGGCGGGACGCCGGACGGCTGCTGCTGCCCGCCGCCGCAGGCGGTGAGCAGGGAGAGTGCCATCGCTGTGACCAGAATCATGCCCAAGAGCCGTTTCTTCATTTCGTATTACCTCCAATTCACTGTTTTGTGGTGGTGCGCGGGATGGAGCGTTACTGTCATTTATGACCCCCCACAAATGACTGCGCTTTCATCATACGGTCTGCTGTCCGGAAAGGCAAAGGGTATTTTTTGTATCATTTCAAGTCTGCCTGGGCAGGCGGCTTTTTACGTAATTATTTCAAAAAATGCGAATTATATTAAAACGTTTCAAAAATAATGGATTATGCAATATCACTAAAATAGTGGAATAAAATATTGAAATATTAGGAGATTAACCCGGTTGAAAAAGAAACATGACTAAGATATACTGAAATCAACCGGGATCGATCGGTGAAACTGTACAGTATAATTGTTGTTCTCCATTTTGACAAAAATGCGGTTTGATAACTTGATGAAACGTTTTAATTTGGGGGAGGGCGTTGCCATGGCCACCATCAAGGATATTGCGCGGGAGGCCGGCGTATCCTGCGGCACAGTCTCCAATGTGCTCAACCGGAAGGGCAACGTCAAGGCGGAGAAGATCAAACGGGTGGAGGAGGCGGTCCGGCTCCTGGGCTACGAGGTGAACGAGTCGGCCAAAACCCTGCGCAAGCAGATCAAGCGGACGGTCGCCCTGCTAGTGCCCAACATGCGCAGCCGCCACTATATCGAGGTGTATGAGGTCCTTTGCAGCAATCTGCGGGTCTTCGACTATGACGTGGAGATCTACAGCACCGACAACCTCTACGAGCGGGAAAAGGGCCACATCCGCAAGATGATCTCGGCCAATGTGACCGGGATCGTCTCCTTCCCCACGTATATCGAGAGCGGAGATTTGTACAATAAAATCCCGGAGAGCATCTACCTGACCCTGGTGGGTCCGCGGCCCTCCGGCATCACCCGGCCCTATCTCCATGTCTCCTTCGACTATGAGCACATCGCCAACAGCATCGCCAGCCACGTCCTGGAAGAACACTGCAAAAACGCGGCCATTTTCATCGACAGCGTCCGGTTTTCCGACACCTTCAAGTACATCATCACCCAGCGGCTGACCAAGGCCGGTGCGAAAGTGAGCTGCTTTGACTCCACCAGCCGCACCGCCATTGTCCGCGCCTTTGAGATTCTGGAGAAGGGGATTCCCTTCGATGTGATCGTCACGTCCAATACCCAGCGGGCCCGGGCCGTGCGGCAGGCCTACGCCTCCTTCCTGCCCGGCAAAATGCCGGAGATCATCACCCTGTCCGCTTCCAACACCATCTTTGAGGACGAGTATACCTGCGTCTTTTTGAACTACCACAAGCTGGGCAACCTGGTGTCGGACATCCTGGTGGACGCCATGGTCAAGCACAAGGAGATGAACACCTCGTTCATTCTCAACAGCGCGGGCATCCACAAAAAGCAGCTCAATCTGCCCCGCTTCCAGCCCCGGCGCACTCTCTCCATCCTGGCGGCCGAGGACCCCTGCACCGGGGTGCTGCCCACGGTGCTGCCGCAGTTCGAGCAGAGGACCGGCCTGAAGGCCGAGGTGTCCTTCTACCCCCGCTCCATGCAGCGGCAGGCGGTGACGGAGCAGGCTGTGCAGGGCTTCGACCTGCTGATCGCCGACCTGAGCATTCTGGAGCTGGGGCCGGCGGGGCTCTTCCTCTCCCGGGCCGAGAACCCCGGGCTGTGGGACCGGCTGCGGGCTGCGGTGGACCCCGCCCAGACCTATTTCCCTGGTGTGGGGAAGGAGGCGCTGTGCCTCTCCTTCAACACAGCCTGTCAGATGCTCTTCTACCGCAAGGACTGGATGCGGGAGCAGAGCGTCAAGCGCCGCTACTACGAGCGCTTTTACCGGGAGCTGGAGGCCCCGGGTACTCTGGCGGACTTTGACAGCATCGCCCAGTTCTTCTCCCAGGATTACCATGCCGCGCCCCAGCAGCTGTATGGGGCGTCCATGTCCTCCTTCCACGCCGGGGGCTTTTGGATGGAGTTCTTCGGCCGCCTCCAGGCCGCCGGGCTGTCCTTCCTGGATGAGCGCGGGGCGCTGTCCCTGTGCCAGGAGCCGCTGATTGCGGAAATCCTGCGCTACTTTCAGCTTCTCCAGGTCTCGAATGTGAAAAACAGCAAGCACGCGTGCAGCGGTATCGACGAATTCGTCCGGGGCGCCAGCGTGATGTCGATCTTCTCCACCGCCAGCGCCTACCGCTTCAACGACAACCAGTACGGTCCCATTGTGGACTGCGCCGCCTGCCACGACGTACCCGGCGGCCGCCCGGTGGTGGACGGCAACGTGATCGGCATCCTGGCCGGCGCACGGCGGACGGAGGAGTCTCTGGCCTTTCTCCAGTGGGTCTTTCACGACTCCATCTGCAACATCCTCACCCTGCTCAGCGGGCAGCCCATCTGCCGGGCCTCCACCCAGAACACGGAGATCCTGGAGCTGTACCCCTGGCTGAAATACTTCAACCGCAACGTGCAGGAGGGCTACCGTGTGACCGAGCGGTTCTCCCGCCGGGCGGCGGATCCGGCCTTTCTGGGGGCGCTGCTTACGGCGCTGACCAACGCCTACATCAACCCGGATCAGCTGAAGCCCGGCCTGTGCCGGCTCGAGGAGACCTGGCGCAGGCCGGGCGGGGAGGTGGTCCGGTGAGCCGCCGCCTGTATGTGTTCGGGACCGGCCACGCCATGGTGACGAGGCTCTACAACAGCTGCTTCGCCCTGGAGGAGGACGGCCGCTTTTTCCTGCTGGACGCGGGGGGCGGCAGCGGCATCCTCCAGGCCGCGGCGGCCATGGGAGTCCCCTGGGACGCCGTGCGGTTCCTGTTCCTCACCCATACCCACACCGACCACCTGCTGGGCGGCGTCTGGGCGGTGCGGGCGGTGGGAAGCCGGATGTGCAGCGGGCAGTATTTAGGCGAGTTTACGGTCTGGGGCCACCATGCGCTGATAGACGCCTTCCGCACCGTCTGCCGCGCCGTGCTGTCCCCCGGTATCTGCGCCCTCCTGGACCGCCGGATTCTGCTTCAGCCGGTGGAGGACGGCGCACAGCGGTCCGTCCTGTCCGGCACGGCGGTCTTTTTTGACACCGGCTGTACCCAGGTATGCCAGTTCGGCTGTGCCGTCCGGTTCCCGGACGGGCAGCGGCTGGCCTACCTGGGCGACGAGCCCATCCACCCGCAGGTCCGGCCGCTTCTGTCCGGCTGCGGCTACCTGATTGCCGAGGCCCTGTGCCTGGAATCGGAACGGCAGATCCACCGCCCGGAGGCATCCTTCCACAGCAGCGTCAAGGAGACCTGCGAGCGGGCGGAGGCGCTGGGCGTCCGGCATCTGATCCTGTGCCATACCGAGGATACCCACGGCCCCGCCCGGCGGGCCCTCTACACGGCGGAGGGCGGGCGCTGGTTCAGCGGAACCCTGCTGGTCCCGGACGACCGGGAGATCGTACCCCTGGCATGACCCCCACCCCCCCACGGATGAACCCTCACGGATGACTGCAATCCAATCAAAAGGAGCGGTTCACCATGACCTGTACGGCCACTTTTTCCGGCAAGGCGGGGAGGCCCGTCTATTTTGGCACCAACACGAAGATGTACAAGACCATTGCCCAGACGTCCGACTTTCTCACGGAGCTGGACCGGCTCACCGCCGGTCTGAGCCGGGAGAGGCTGACCCTCTTCGTCATCCCCTCCTTCACGGCTCTGGAGCGCGCCCGCCGTTGCGCCCCGCCCGAGCGCATCCTGCTGGGGGCTCAGAATATGGGCTGGGCGGACGAGGGCCAGTTCACCGGCGAGATCTCCCCCCTGATGCTCCGGGAGGTGGGCGTCCAGGTGGTGGAGATCGGCCACTCGGAGCGCCGCCACGTGCTGGGCGAGACCGACTGGATGGAGAACCAGAAGGTGCGCTGCGCCCTGCGTCACGCCTTTACCCCGCTGCTCTGCATCGGGGAGACGGCAGAGCAGAAGGAGATGGGCCTCTCCGACGAGGTGCTCCGCACCCAGCTCAAGGCGGGCCTCCAGGGGGTGACGGCGGCGGAGGCCGCCCGGCTCTGGGTGGCCTATGAGCCGGTGTGGGCCATCGGGACGGCGGGGGTGCCCGCCAGCCCGGACTATGCGGAGGAGAAGCACCGGGTGATCCGGCAGTGCCTGACGGAGCAGTTTGGCGCTGTGGGCGGGGCTATCCCGCTGCTGTACGGCGGCAGCGTCAACCGCGAAAACGCCGTGCAGCTGATCCCACGGCCCAATATTGACGGGCTGTTCATCGGCCGCAGCGCGTGGGAGGCGGAGCGCTTTGCGCAGATCATCCGGGACTGTCTGGCGGTTCTGAGCGCCGTGTAGAGGGAACGTCCGCGTGGGTGCTGCATCAGCCTTCAACCAGACGCCCCTGGCGCAAACGCCGGACTGACGGCGTTTGCGCACGAAAAAAAGGTCCCGCGCCAGCTGGCGCGGGACCTTTTTTGATGTTCACTTTGTGCTGGGCTATGACCGGCCGCTAGGCCGCAACTTTTTTGCCCAGCTTGAGGGATCCGGTCTTCTTGCCGATTACCAGCAGCACCACGACCATCAGGACAATGGCGATGGGCAGGGCAATCGCCACATGCTGCACCAGACCGGCGATGATGTAGGAGACGAAGCACACCGCAGCCACGGTGACGGCATAGGGGGCCTGGGTGGCCACGTGGTTGATGTGGAAGCACTGCGCACCCGTGGAGGCCATGATGGTGGTATCCGAGATGGGGGAGCAGTGGTCGCCCATGACGGCGCCAGCCAGGCAGGCGCCCACGGAGGTCATCAGGATGTCGCTCATGATGATCTCTCCGCCAGCCCCGGCGACGGGCGGGAATACCTTGATCACGATGGGGATCAGAATGCCGAAGGTACCCCAGGAGGTGCCGGTGGCAAAGGCCAGACCGCAGGCGATCAGGAAGATGATAGCAGGCAGGAAGATCTGGAGCGCTGCGCCAAACTGATCCACCACACCGGCCACGAACTCGGCGGCGCCCAGGCTGCCGGTCACGCCGGAGATGGTCCAGGCGAAGGTCAGGATCAGGGTGGCGGGCACCATGAGCTTGAAGCCCTCAGGCAGGCAGTCCATCATATCCTTGAAGCTGAACGCACGACGAATCATGAAATAGATCATGATCACGATCAGAGCGATCATGGAGCCGCGGGACAGGCCGTCGCCGGCGGAGCAGTTGGCAAAGGCCTCCTGAATGTTGACGCCGCCCTCAAAGAAGCCGCCGCTGTACAGCAGGCCGGCCACACAGCCGATGATGAGGATGATCAGGGGGACAATCAGATCGCGGACCTTGCCGTTGGGGTTAAACTTCATCTCGGCCGCGCCCTCATAGGGCCGCTCGGGGGTGGTATAGAGGTCGCCCTTGCGGGCGTTGTCCTCGTGGACCTTCATGGGGCCGAAGTCGATGTTCAGCGCGGCGGTAAGGAACACCATCACCAGAGTGAGGATGGCGTAGAAGTTGTAGGGAATGGCGCGCACGAAGAGCGCGAAGCCGTCATATCCCTCGATAATGCCGGTGACGGCGGCCGCCCAGGAGGAGACCGGCATCATGATGCAGACCGGGGCCGCCACGGCATCGCACATGTAGGCCAGCTTGGCGCGGGAAATGTTGTGGGCGTCGGTCACGGGACGCATCACGTTGCCCAAGGTCAGGTTGTTGAAGTAGTCGTCCACGCCCAGGACAATGCCCAGAATGCCGGTGGCAATCAGGGCGCCGGTCTTGCCCTTGATGGTGCTCTTGGCCCAATCGCCGAAGGCCTTCGAGCCGCCGGCCCGAATCATCAGAGCCACGATGGAGCCCAGACAAATCAGGAAGATGACGATACCCAGGTTGCCGGAGACCTTATCCACCATGGTGGTGACAAAGTGCTCCAGAGCGCCCACCGGGCTGCCATTGGCGTACAGGAACGCACCGATGACAATGCCGATGAACAGGGACGAGTACACTTCCTTGGTGATCAGCGCCAGCACGATGGCGACCACCGGGGGAAGCAGGGCCCACGCGGTTCCGTAGAACCGGCTGGCCGACTCAGCGTCGCCCTCCGCAAAGGCGACTGTGACGAGGATTGAGACGAGCGCAAAGAGTACGAGTAGGAATCTGCCGAATCTTTGCTTGCGCGATGGGTTCATTTTTAGCCCTCCCTTTCTCACAGCGGGTTGCTATGAACATGTTGAATCCCAAAACCTCCCCACACAAAGAAAAAAGGATTCGCCTATACTATACTACACTCTTTACAATTTGGCAATACTTTTTCGGTAATTTTACTATATGTCACCGCTTTACATTGGTGAACCTTATTGCATCTGGTACAAGAAGCCCTTGCGCCGCAGTGCTTCCGCAACCCGGGTGTGGGTCTCGCTGTCGGGACACCGGACGGTGTGGAGGTGGATGCCGCCGGTGAGATCGGACAGGGGACGGGCCCCGTGACGGGCCACCCGGCGGAGAAATTCCTCCACATCGCAGCGGGAACGGATGCGCAGCTCGCCGGTGAGCTGGCCGTAGACCGGGTGCTCCACCACCACGTCCAGCACCTCGCCCCCCGCGTCCACAATGGCGGTGAGCTCGTCCCCCATCGCCTCCGGGGCGTGGAGGCAGGCCAGTCGGCGGATCAGCCCCCCGCGGCCCTGCTGGTTTCCCAGATAGCCCCGGGGGGTGGCCGAGATATCGGCTCCGCCCGCCCGGAGCAGGGC